>CAMVRW010000239.1 GCA_947169985.1 uncultured Butyrivibrio sp.
AAATTACTCCCACCACTGTGTCCGGATAAACAGAGCTCAGAACTCTGTTGATAACAACTGCACCAACTGCTACCTTGCCCTCATAGGGCTCTGATCCTGCCTCGCAGTAAATCAAATTGGCTAAAAGAGCTCTATCCCCTTGAGCAAAAGTAACTTCAGAAATATTTCTCCAGGTGGAGGACTTGGCCAGCTTTGACAGTCTCATTTCCTCAGCAAGCTTAGCCTCAAGCTTCTTGATATCTGCCTCCTGAGACTTGATCTGATCCTCAAGGGTCTGAGCTTTGGCTTCAGCATCTGAAATATCATTGGCGTACTGCTTGATGGATCCGGAGGTCTGACTGACAAGGCCGGAAACTCTGCTCTGTTCAGCCTGTTCTTTAACTTTGTATTCCTCCAGCTGATCCCTTTCCTGCTCGAGAGTTGCCTCTTTTGCCTCTATCAGCTGCCTTGTCTCTATGTATTCGTTGAACATCCTTCTGTCATAAGCAGAAAGCTGCTCGATGTAGTTGTTCTGATTCAGGAAATCCGCAAAGCTTCCAGCTCCAAAGAACATTCCCAGGATCATGTTGTCCTGCTTCTCATACATGAACTGGATCCTCTTCTTCATGGAGGCATACTGCTCTTCCTCCTGATTCCTGGCTGCTTCCAACTCTGCCAGCGTGTTCTCTATCTCGGTTTCCTTGTCGTCAATCTGCTCCTCCAGCTCCTCCAGGTTGTTACTTACTTCTGTCAGCTGGCTGTTCAGATTATTCAGCTGTCCCTGAAGCGAGGATTTCTCCTCATTCATCTCAGCGATGTCGTCCTTGGTGTTGTTCAACTCGCTCTGGGACTGCTCCTTTGCCTTCTTGGCATTTTCAAGCTGCTGTTTGGTGGACTCTGTAGCCCCTGCCTGTATTGGCGCAGCCACAAGCATCATGACAAGTGTCAGCATAAGAGCTGTCAGTCTGTATATCTGCCTTACTATGAAGTTGTCTCCCCCGGCACCTCTCACATTCATACGGTCAAATAGTTATATGTATATTTCTTCCACTTCTCTGATATTGATAGTATCTCACTCCTGCTGCGTCGAACATCTTCTTGGATGCCCTGGTAGAAGGAGTCTGACTGTACTTGTCATCGTCGTATACAACAGTCCTGATTCCGGCCTGGATTATGGCCTTTGCACATTCATTACAAGGGAAAAGAGATACATATATCTTTGCACCTACAAGATTACCGCCTCTGTAGTTGAGGATGGCATTCAGTTCGCTGTGGGTTACAAAAGGATACTTTGTGCCCAGCTCATCGTCGCCCTCTCTCTCCCAGGGAAATTCCTCGTCAGAACAGCCCTTGGGAAAACCGTTATATCCCATAGAAAGGATATTGTTGTCCTCACTTACGATACAGCTTCCCACCTGAGTGTTGGGATCCTTGGAGCGCATTGCTGCAAGCTTGGCAACTCCCATGAAGTATTCATCCCAGGATATGTAGTCCTCTCTTTTCATCTTCCCCTCCTGTCTACGTGCTCCGCGATACCGGATTTCTCCGCCGCGCTCACTTGGTTCCGAAAATCCTGTCTCCTGCATCTCCCAGTCCGGGTACAATGTATTTGTGCTCGTTGAGCTTCTCATCAAGAGCGCCAACGTAAATATCAACGTCAGGATGTGCTTCCTGAAGAGCCTTAAGTCCCTCAGGTGCTGCAATGATGCACATGAAGTGGATCTTAATGCATCCTCTGTCCTTAAGCATCTGTATAGCTGCAATAGCTGATCCGCCTGTAGCAAGCATAGGATCAACAACAAAGATCTCTCTTTCTGATACGTCAGCAGGCATCTTGCAGAAATACTCAACCGGCTGAAGTGTCTCAGGATCTCTGTAAAGTCCGATATGTCCCACCCTTGCAGCAGGAATAAGTGTCAGCATTCCATCAACCATACCAAGACCTGCTCTGAGGATTGGTACTACGCAAAGCTTTCTACCGCGGAGTTCCTTTACTGTTGTCTTGCAGATAGGAGTCTCGATCTCAACGTCTGCAAGTGGAAGGTCTCTTGTTGCCTCGTAGCAGATAAGAGTTGCTATCTCACTTATTGTCTCTCTGAAATCCTTTGTTCCTGTCTCGATTCTTCTGATAAGTCCGATCTTATGCTGGATCAGTGGGTGATCCATGATTACAACTTTTCCCATATATGCCTCCAAATAATCTATTATTCTTCTGCCTGAGCTATCTTCGCAATCCTGCGTGAGTGCTTCTCAAGGCCTGAAAATTCTGTATCAAGGAAAATATCTACCATCTCGTTTGCCAGGAGTTCCCCTGTGAATCCGCCTCCCATGGCAAGCATGTTTGCATCGTTGTGTTCTCTTGTAAGTCTTACAGATGTAGTCTCTGAGCAAAGAGCGCATCTTATGCCCTTAACCTTATTGCAAACTATAGAGATACCGATTCCTGTAGTGCAAACTACGATACCCTTTTCGCACTCTCCGCTGGCAACTGCCTTTGCTGCCTGAAGTCCAAAATCAGGATAATCGCAGGAGTTATTATCATAGGTACCGAAATCCTTGTACTCTATTCCCCTCTCCTCAAGGTGCTTCTTTACTGACTCCTTGAGATCGAATCCACCGTGATCACTGGCTAAAGCTATCATTTCCCCATACTCCTCTTCTATTATAATATATTTTCCACATTGTGGCCTGCGGCCTTGAGCAATCTGTTCATTATTGCCTGGCCTATTCCGCTGTCATCAAAGGACTCCGAGAACATAACATCTATATTCTCATCGTCGAACTCCCTTAGCACCTTAAAGAGCTCATGGGCGATGGTCCTCTCATCCTGCCTGTTGCCTACACTTTTTATGACATCTGCATCATAAAGGTCCTTAGTGGCATCAGTGCCGATTACTCCAACTCTCTTACCTTCAGCAGCTGCTTCTTTTGCCTTGCGGTTGATGTACTCCACTACCTTACTCTGCTCACCCTGGATGATGGTAAGCTGGCCCTTTGGTGCATAGTGTCTATACTTCATTCCTGGGGCCTTAGGCTTTGCTCCGGAATTAGAGTCTATTATTGTTCTGTCAACTTCCACTTCTCCCAATATCTCTTTTAACATATCAAGAGTGATGTAGCCGGGACGAAGTATCATGGGTACATCAGAGGTAAGATCCACAATGGTGGACTCAAGGCCTATTCCAACCTGGCCACCGTCAAGTATCATCTCAATCTTCCCTGAGAGGTCCTCAACGCAGTACCTTGCTACAGTTGGGCTTGGACGCCCTGAAGTGTTGGCGCTTGGCGCTGCTATAAATCCGCCGGACTGCCTTATAAGCTCTAAAGCTATCTCGTTGTTTGGCATTCTGATGGCCACTGTGTCAAGACCGCCAGTGGTCTCATAAGGAACCCTGTCGTTCTTATTCATTATCATGGTAAGTGGTCCTGGCCAGAAGGCCTTTGCCAGCTTCCTTGCGCTGTCTGGTACCTCTTTTACTATAGTCTCAAGGTCTGCAAAATCCGCAACGTGAACTATAAGCGGATTGTCTGAAGGTCTGCCCTTTGCAGCGTATATCTTCCTTGAAGAATCAGGATTCAGGGCATCTCCCCCAAGGCCATAGACAGTCTCTGTAGGGAAGGCCACAAGCCCTCCGTCCCTGATGATCTGTCCAGCACGCTGAAGGCTCTTTTTAGAAGCCTCGTCTATATTATGTTCGTCTATCTGTATTACTTCTGTTTCCATATTAATATGTTACCTGTATCAGCCATTTACATAGGCTGCAATTACGTCCCACACCTCGCTGCTTTCCATGCCAAGGCTCCACTCTGCGATTCCTGCAATGTTGTTGGCCTTCATGGAATCTATCTTCTGACCAAGGGAGGTCTCGTCCTCCATCCAGATCTGATTAAGGGTTCCGTCTGAAGCTGTGAATTCGCCGTAGTTCTGGCCTGCCTCAGCGTCCCAGGTAAGCTCGATGTTATGATTTGAAATGTAACCCTTGGCGGTCTTAATTCCAACTGCTTCGCTGGAAACGGAGCCGTCCTTGGTGTGCCAGATCCTTGTGTAGAAAGGAACTGCGTTGATGACCTTGGAGGCATCAACCTCCTTAAGGGTGTTGATGATACCATTCTCAACATAGCCAAGAGAAGCTACTGAACCGGCCTCCTTGGAGCCTGCGTAGTGC
>CAMVRW010000240.1 GCA_947169985.1 uncultured Butyrivibrio sp.
ATCATATATAGAGCTGTCGCCATGGGGATGATCTTTACTCATGGTATCACCCACTATTCTCGCACTCTATCTATAGGGCCTGTCATATCTGATACCCAGTTCATACATATCGTAGAGGGTTCTTCTCTGAACAGGCTTAAGGCCGTCTCTGATATCAGGAAGAGCTCTTGCAATGATTACGCTCATGGCATAGTCAATGAAAGATTTCTGCATGATATCAGAATATTCGGTTCGTATAATTCTATCTTCCATTATATTAATCCCTTTCAAATATTGACGTATAACGGATTTCTCCGCTGTGCTCTCGAAATCCGACGGACATGCGGAAATCGATGCGTTCATTCTTCACGCATCTTTTTTCCTTATGTTCGTTCGGTCTTCAAATTCACAGAATATTTATCGCGAGCGAAAAATTCTGTGAACTTGAATCCCTTTATACGTCAAGTTCAGCATCAGTTGCATGCTGATGGATAAACTCTCTTCTAGGTGGAACATCAACACCCATCAAAAGCTCAGTCATCTGAGAAGCCATCTTAGCATCCTCTATCTCCACAAGCTTAAGAAGGCGGCGCTCAGGGTCAAGAGTGGTCTCCCAAAGCTGTTCAGGGTCCATCTCACCAAGACCCTTGTATCTCTGAAGCGTAAACGCACTCTTGTGGGTCTTACGGTACTTAGAAAGAGCCACATCATCATACAGGTACTCTTCCTTACCTCTTGCAGGAATTGCCTTATAAAGAGGAGGCATAGCAAGATATACATGTCCCTGATAAATAAGCTCCGGCATAAATCTGTAGAATAGAGTCAAAAGAAGGGTTGAAATATGCTCACCGTCTACGTCCGCATCGGCCATGATAATTATCTTGTCATAGCGAAGCTTGTTGATATCAAAGTCATTGCCGTAGCCTTCAGAAAATCCACAGCCAAAAGCGTTGATCATAGTCTTGATCTCTGCATTTGCCAAAACCTTATCAATACTAGCCTTTTCAACGTTAAGGATCTTACCTCTGATAGGAAGAATAGCCTGGTAGTTTCTGTCTCTTGCCATCTTAGCTGAGCCACCGGCGGAATCTCCCTCTACGATAAAGATCTCACACTTTGAAGAGTCTTTACTGATACAGTTAGCAAGCTTACCATTTGAATCAAAGGAATACTTCTGCTTGCTAAGCATGTTTGTCTTTGCTTTTTCTTCTGTTTTACGGATCTTGGCAGCCTTTTCAGCACAGCCAATGACAGCCTTAAGTGTCTCAAGGTTTCTGTCAAAGTATCTTGTGACCTCATCACCAGTTATCTTGGATACGATCTTGGCTGCATCCTGATTATCCAGCTTGGTCTTTGTCTGTCCCTCAAATCTAGGATCCGGATGCTTGATAGAAACAACGGCTGTCATGCCGTTTCTTACATCGGTACCGGTAAAGTTAACGTCTTTGTCCTTCAAGATGCCAAGTTCTCTGGCATACTGATTGATGACGTTGGTAAACATGGTCTTAAAGCCGGTAAGATGTGTACCACCTTCGGCATTATAGATGTTATTACAAAAGCCCAACACTTCCTCATGGAATTCATTCACATACTGGAAGGCAATCTCAACCTCAACACCCTCACTCTCACCGGAAAAAGAAATAACATCGTGAACAGGTTCTTTTGACTTGTTCATGTCCCTGATAAATCCGGTAATTCCATCAGGTTCATGGAATTCAATATATTCCTCAACTCCGGGCCTTTTATCTTCAAAAATAATAGTAAGAGAAGGGTTCAGGTAAGAAGTCTCATGAAGCCTGGACTTAATATCCTCCTCCTTGAATCTTGTCTTTTCAAAAATAGTGTCATCAGGAAGGAAATTGATGGTTGTTCCTGTCTCTTTGGTTGTGCCAACTGCAGGTAAAAGACCATTCTCCAGCTTTACAGTCGGTATACCTCTCTCGTAAGCATCCTCATAAATAAAGCCGTCCTTCTTAACTCTGACGCTCATCCTTGTTGACAGCGCATTAACAACGGAGGAACCTACACCGTGTAAGCCTCCGCTGGTCTTATAAGCATTATTATCAAATTTTCCGCCTGCATGGAGCATGGTAAGAACTACACGCTCTGCTGTTATTCCTTTAGCGTGCATACCAACGGGAATGCCTCGGCCGTTATCCTCTACAGTTGCAGAGCCATCGGCTTCAAGCGTAACGTGGATTCTGGAACAGAATCCAGCAAGATGTTCATCAACAGCATTATCAACAATCTCATAAACCAGATGGTTAAGTCCCCTTGTTGTAACACTGCCTATATACATTCCAGGGCGCTTACGCACCGCCTCAAGTCCTTCAAGGACTGTGATACTGGAAGCATCATATTGTTGCTGTACTGACATTTATATAACCCCTTCAAAACTTCTTTAAAATTAAATCAAAAATGGACCTTCCTGGTAATGGTCACAGCCAGAGACCCTGGTCCAATGTGGCATCCCACAGAAAGAGAAAGCGGATCCAGATGCATTTCATGTCCTGGGAAGGCTGCCTCAACTTCTTTCTTCCACTCTAATGCAGCATCAAGATTGTTGGTATATGCTCCGGCAATCCAGAAATCTCCGGCTTCCATTCCACCGAATCTGTTCTCTATATCAGCCTTAATGGCATTTATCATAATGCTCTTTCCCTGAGCAGTGGTCCTGGCCTTGGCAAAAGCATCAAGCTTCTCTCCCTGTATCTGCAAAACAGGTTTAAGCCTTAAAAGCGTTCCAAGGGCAGCTGCTGCAGGAGTGATCCTTCCGCCCCTCTTAAGATAATGGAGAGTATCAAGCATGATGTAGATGCTGGATTCCATCTTATTCTCCATAAGCTTATCAACAATCTCCTGAGCAGATAAACCGGCATCAGCCATTTCCTTGGCGTCCAGTGCAGACTGTCTCTGGGTTACAGAAATTCTCTGGTTATCAACCACAAAAACTTTACCTTCATACTCCTCAGAAGCTATCATATGTGCACTCTGACATGAGCCTGAAAGTCCGCTGCTCATAGGAATATAAATAATCTGGTCATAGTCCTTAAGAACCTTATCCCACATAGTCATAAGGGAGTCTGGTGAAGGCTGGCTTGTGGAAACATCAGCATCCTCAGCAAGCTTTTCATAGAACTCAGCCTGTGTCAGATTGATATCCTCAAAGAAATCCTGACCATTTATCATAAAGGGCATGGGAACAACAAAAATCCCAAGCTCTTCACCCTGTTTTTGTGTAATTCCACTGTTACTGTCGGTAATAATAGCAATCTTAGACATGTTCATAGGCCGGCGAACGCCGACACTCCTCCTATTTTCTACCTAATTAACTAAAAACATTTTAATTTTATAAGGTCGCAGTGTCAACTGAATTTGCAGATTTTGTGGCTATAAGTTCCCTCAGCACAGCATGTTGTGGAAGGGCCAGTTCAGGGTCTGATGACAAAATCCTGTCTGCATCCATAGCTGATTCCTTGACCAGATCAGAGTCATGGTAAATATCTCCAAGCCTGAAGGAAAGCTCACCACTTTGCCTGACTCCAAACAGATCTCCCGGGCCTCTCATCTTAAGATCTTCCTCTGCAATCTTAAAGCCATCATTTGTTTTATTCATAACATCAAGACGCTTTTTGGTTTCCTCGTCATCTGAGGTATTAATGAATATACAGTATGACTGCTCATTTCCTCTTCCAACTCTTCCCCTTAACTGATGGAGTTGAGAAAGGCCAAATCTTTCGGAGTTTTCTATCATCATTACAGTAGCATTAGGAACGTTGATACCCACTTCTATAACTGTTGTGGAAACCAGAACATCAATATCTTTTCTGGCAAAGGCCTCCATTATGTCATCTTTCTCTTTTGGCTTCATCTTACCGTGTAGCATAGCTACATTCACCATTTCCGGAAGTGTGGCCTTGAGCATATGAGTATAGTCTGTGACATTCTCAACACCATCAAGCTCCCCTTCCTCTATCATTGGGCAGATGACATAGCACTGTCTTCCGGCCTGGATCTGGTCATTTATGAATTTGTAAGCTGTAGGCCTGTAGGAAGTACCAACAACGCAGTTCTTTATAGGAAGTCTTCCCTTCGGCATCTCATCAACTATGGAAATATGCAGATCTCCATAGAGAATAATGGCCAAAGTCCTC
>CAMVRW010000241.1 GCA_947169985.1 uncultured Butyrivibrio sp.
GGTCATACATGAAAAACACCACCTTCTTAGATTTTTGTTGCAAACTCAATCTTAACATGAAGGCTGGTGCTTTTCTTTTTTTAATTTTCCGAATCCATATTTACCCTATTTTTAGTTTCCCTTACGAAAGGCATAATTGGTTCCGGTAACGTTTCCGAATAGTCTGGCAATTTGAACCGAATTGTGATAATGTTCTAATTAGATGCTTAAAAAAACGAATTTTAACAAGGGAGGTTAATTATGCCCGGATGGTTAAGAGATGCTATTTTTTATGAGATATATCCTCAGTCCTTCAAGGATACCGACTCAGACGGAATCGGAGATCTTGCAGGAATAATTGAAAAGCTTGACTATGTTAAGAGTATTGGCTGCAATGCTCTTTGGATCAATCCATGCTTTGACTCTCCTTTCAAGGATGCAGGCTACGACGTAAGGGATTATAAAAAGGTTGCTCCCCGTTACGGTTCCAATGAGGATCTGGTGCGGCTCTTTGACGAGGCTCATAAGCGCCATATTCACGTGCTTCTTGATCTGGTTCCTGGTCATACTTCCGAGGAGCATGAATGGTTTTTAGAGAGTAAGAAGGCCGAGAGAAATGAGTACTCCGACAGATATGTATGGACAAAGGCTGCATTCCAGGGAATTGGAGGTCACCCTTATATTGGCGGAGAGGCAGACAGAGACGGCTGCTATATGCTTAACTTCTTCAAGTGCCAGCCCGCTCTGAACTACGGCTTCGGCAAGGTTACAGAAGACTGGCAGCTTTCCCCGGATGATCCTGCATGTATCGCAACAAGAGAAGCCATGAAGGACATCATGAGATTCTGGCTTGATAAAGGCTGCGACGGCTTCAGAGTTGATATGGCAGACTCTCTGGTAAAAGAGGATGATGAGAATAAGTCAGCTACCGGCGCAATCTGGAAAAACATAAGAGAAATGCTGGATGCAGAATATCCCGAGGCAGCAATTATTTCTGAGTGGAGCAATCCTAATCAGTCCCTTAAGAGCGGCTTCCATGCAGACTTTTACCTGGACCACCACGGAAACGGCTACAACACCCTTATAAGAGATAACGAGACCCCCGGAGGCGACCACAGCTTCCTTAAAAAGGACGGAAACGGCGATATCATGAGATTCTTAAGTGACTATCTGCCCAAGTACGATTCCACCAAGGACTACGGCTATATCAGCTTCATAACCTGTAACCACGATACCCCAAGGCCAAGAAGGACTCTTGATTATCACGAGCTGAAGCTTGCATATGCCCTGTTCCTTACTCTTCCCGGAGTTCCATTTATTTATTACGGTGATGAGATTGGTATGAGATACCTTGATATTCCAACTAAGGAAGGTGGCTACCACAGAACAGGTACCAGAACTCCAATGCAGTGGGATCACAGCAAGAATCATGGTTTTTCCAATGCTTCAGAAGATAAGCTCTACCTGCCATTAGATCCTGCAGAGGATGCTCCCACAGTAGCCGACCAGGAAAATGATCCTTCATCCCTGCTTAACACTGTAAAAGAGCTGACCAGGCTCCGCCACGAGCACGCAGACCTTCAGGCCGACGCAGAGTTTGAAGTTATCTACGCAGAACAGAACGAATTCCCCTTCGTCTTCCGCCGCGGAGATCTGGTAATCGGAATCAACCCATCAGAGAAGAAGGCAACTGCAAGCCTTCCCAAGAATTACATGAAGACAGTCTACAAGATTGGGGACATAGAGCTGAAAGATGCTTCACTCCATATGCAGCCACAGAGTTTCGTAATACTTAAGTAACAAAAAGCCCTCGCCAATTGGCGAGGGCTCAGTTAGATTCCTAGGCTTCGGCCTAGAGAGTCATCTTTATCATGTTAAGCCGAGTTTTTCAGGGGATTATCACTGGCTCCGAGTTGATTTTGGCTTGTTTTGCGGCTCTATGAGCTTATGATAAATGAATGAGCCGAGATTCAAGAGTTAGAAAAAGTCTTGGAACTAGAAAATCTCGGCCCACATGATGAACATCATATCTCTGTAGCCGATAAGGACATAAAATAGCTGGTATTCTGCCACGTTTTCGTCGCAAAACTCGGTACTTTCTGAATAATCCTGCCGGTTGGGCCGAGACAGTAGAAGAAGCAAAATAAACGCCTTTCCCCCTTACAGACCTCTAAGCGTGGATACTGGTGGCTGTACAAGGATGCCCCTGCTTTCCAAGGGGCACTCGCGCAAGTCCTTGACAGTCACCTGTTCCATGCTACAATTCTCTTTCCGGGGAAAGGCATTACTGTAAAAAGCCCCCGCCAAATTGGCGAGGGCTTTAATTCTTTATTCAACCGTTACGCTCTTTGCGAGGTTCCTTGGCTTATCAACGTCAAGGCCCTTGGCAACTGAAGTGTAATATCCAAGAAGCTGAAGAGGAATAATAGCAAGGCTTCCTACGAAGTGCTCGTCTACCTTTGGAATATAAACAGTGAAGTTTACCTGATCCTCTACATTGTACTGTCCATAAGTTGTAATTCCCATGAGGTAAGCACCACGGCTCTTGCACTCTACCATGTTGGAAATTGTCTTTTCCATAAGGTCAGACTGTGTAAGAACACCGATTACAAGGGTCTCAGGCTCAATGAGGGAAATTGTTCCGTGCTTAAGCTCTCCTGCTGCGTATGCCTCTGAGTGGATGTAGCTTATCTCCTTCATCTTAAGGCTTCCCTCAAGAGAGATAGCATAGTCAATACCTCTTCCGATAAAGAAGATGTCATGAGCATTGGAGTACTTTGCAGCAAACCACTGGAGGCGCTCCTTCTCATCAAGGATCTTCTCAATCTTCTCAGGAAGGCTCTTGATCTCATCTATGTAATATGCCATCTTTGCAGGATCTTCGATGGTTCCTCTTGCCTCGGCAAGCTTGAGGGTAAGAAGATATCCGCAAACCAGCTGGCAGCTGTATGCCTTAGTTGTAGCAACTGAAATCTCAGGGCCAGCAAGAGTGTACATAACGTGATCAGCTTCTCTTGCAATAGATGAGCCAATAACGTTTACAATAGCAAGTGTTTTGATTCCCTTATCCTTTGCAAGACGAAGGGCAGCAAGAGAATCTGCTGTCTCTCCGGACTGGGAAATAATAACTGCAAGAGCTTTCTTATCAAGATGCTGCTTACGATATCTGAACTCAGATGCAAGCTCAACTCTTACAGGAATATCTGCCATCTCCTCAATGACATACTGAACTTCTACTCCAACATGCCATGCGGAGCCACAAGCAATGATATAAATCTGTGAAATCTCTTTTGCCTCTTCCTCAGTGATACCCACCTCAGAAAGATCGATCTTGCCATTCTTCACATACTTGGCAATGGTATCTGCTACTGCCTTTGGCTGCTCGTGGATCTCCTTCATCATGAAGTGCTCGTATCCACCCTTTTCTGCTGCCTCAGCTGAGAAAGTAACAGTTGTAACTTCCTTTTCAACCTCATCGCCGTCTAGATTAAAGAATGTAACCTCGCCGCCT
The DNA here is from genome assembly GCA_947169985.1 of uncultured Butyrivibrio sp. GTDB lineage: Bacteria > Bacillota > Clostridia > Lachnospirales > Lachnospiraceae > Butyrivibrio. The sequence goes on from CAMVRW010000241.1 coordinate 3,491, forward strand.
TTGATCCTTGCCATCTCCATGTTGTCGATGTAGTAAACATCTCTTGTGTACTTCAAGATAGCAGGAACATCAGATGCTATAAAGGACTCATCTCCCTGAACACCGATGATCATAGGTGACTGCTGCCTTGCAACATAGATCTCACCAGGATAATCTGTAAACATAACCTCAAGGGCATAAGAACCACGTACTCTTACAAGGGTCTTTGCGATAGCATCGATTGGTCCAACCTGATATTTCTTGTAGTAATAATCAACAAGCTTAATAAGAACCTCTGTATCAGTATCTGAGTAGAACTTGTAACCATGTCTGATAAGCTTTTCCTTAAGCTCCTGATAATTCTCAATAATACCGTTGTGTACACCAACAACCTCAGATTCCACCTCTCCTGAGCCTGACCCTGTGCAGTTTCCCCTCACGTGAGGGTGAGCATTGATAAGGCTTGGTGCTCCATGAGTTGCCCATCTGGTGTGACCAATACCGCAGTTACCGGCAAGTGCAGTACCACCATTGGTCTTGTTGGCAAGATTCTCAAGTTTGCCAACGGCCTTTACAACTACAGCCTGCTCTTTACCATCTCTTACAGCGATTCCGGCTGAGTCATATCCTCTGTACTCAAGTTTTGCAAGTCCGTCAAGCAG
>CAMVRW010000242.1 GCA_947169985.1 uncultured Butyrivibrio sp.
AGCTGATCAACAGAGTAGTTATTGTTGCTCATAAATCAGCCTCCTGTACCTGATTAAATTTGTCCGAATTGTTCATAAGTAGTAATACAATTTTATCACATCCCTTCGTATTCTTATACGAAATAAAGTTGCCAAAAACACTGTAAACTATTAGGTTTTCGTGAACTTTTCATTAAAAAAGAATAAAGATTTTTATGGTATAATGATATATAGGTATGCATTTCTTTTCCGGAGGTTTCTCTCATGCCAGGAGCTGGTTTTTCCATTGAATCAATAAGGCATAAATATAGATATAGCATCAAACAGCTGATAAATTTTGAAACCCATGAGGAGATTGTGGCCCAGAAATCAAGGACTACCATGATCCTTTTGTGGGGATTCATTGTCTACAGCCTTCTCACCATCATCCCCTGTCTCGCAAGGCACTATTATCACGGGGTTGTAACCAATGTGTGCCTGGCAATTGCCTTTGGGCTTATGCTGGTGCATCTCAAGATGTTCAAAACCCACGCAGGCACTACGATCCTGGGAGCCTTTGAGTTGTGCATCATTCTGTTTTTTCATTTTATTATGGAGACTGACTGGGACATGGGAATGGACGCCTTCTGGCTCTTTATCCTGATCACGCCGTTTCTCACGGACTACGTTGCAGGGTGCATCTTTGGGTCTATTGCGGCCCTCAGCGGCTTTTTCCTCAGTCTTGCGTGCTTCCACACTCCAATGAAGGGCTATCTGCAGCCCTATGGCGACAACATGATCGATTGGTTTTCCGTGATCTACGTGGTTGTGATGCTTGCTGCAGCTGTAATCGAGTACGAGCTCACGGCGAACCAGATTGATAAAAGAGTTTCCGACGAAAAGATAGCTGTTCTCCAGGAGGAACGCACGTCCCGCCTCAGAAAACAGCTAGCGATCTACGAGAGTAATGAACAGACTATCAGGAAGTACAAGCACGACATCAGGCACTTCAACAGGGTCCTGGCGGGCTACATCCAGAGCAAAGAATACGACAAGGCCGAGAGCTACCTGCAGGAATTTGACGAGATGCTGGAGCAGGTCACAGCTGTTTCCTTCTGCGAAAACACTGTGGTGAACGAGCTCCTTACCATCTACGCCGCCCAGTGCCAGAAGCTCAGCTTCAAGCCCCGCTTCAAGGCCATGGTCCCAAAGCACATCCCCATGGAGGAACTGGACCTTACCAGCCTTGTGGCCAACGCCCTTGAGAACGCCGTCGAAGCCCAGTCCAAGCTCCCTGAAGGCAAAAGAGCTTTACAGGTAGAGATCATCTACGACGGCCGCAAGCTCAAGCTCAAGACCCAGAACCCCTACGCCATCGAGACAAAATTCAAGCCTAACGGACTTCCCGTCAGCACCCGCGAAGTCCAGAGCGGCATTGGAACCGCCCAGATCAAGTCCATCGCCGAGAAGTACGGCGGCGTCGCCAGCTTCTCCCAGGAGAACGGCCAATTCGTGGTAAAGGCGGTTATGACGTGCATCTGAACGAAAACGAACCTGGGAACAGGAGGCTGGCGCCGTAATCTCAAGACGGAAATCATTACTCAATCTCAGGTTATGTTTACCTCACCACTCAAGTATGACTTTTAGTCTGTATATCAAAAATGTTATGCTCCCCAGTACCCAAGCCAGCTTCTTCCTACATAACATTTCCCAAATAGCAACCCCATGTCATGCAGAGCTTCTCCTCCAAGCATGGCTTTTAGTCTGTATATGAAAAATGCCATGTTCTCCAGCGCCCAAGTTGGCTCCAGTCTACATAACATTTCCCAAATAGCAATCCCATGCCATGCAGGACCTCTCCTCCAAGCATGGCTTTTAATCTGTATATCAAAAATGGTATGCTCCCCAGCCCACGAGCCAGCTTCAGTCTACATAACCTTTTCCAAATAACAAACCCATGTCATGCAGGACCTCATCCAAGCCCAACTCATACCCTCTCACCTAGAGAACAACCACTCTTTAACTTCTTCATCACGCCCTGCCAGAACCCAGGAGCAATGTGGATTTATGCCATACTCGTCCTTCAATTCCCCTGCCTTATACTCCGTATAATGCAGATCAGGATGCACATTCCTCAACTCCTCATAGATATCCCTGGAACCCAAATGCGTGCTCAGACCCAGATCAGTCCTATAAGACGCTTTCACTATCAGATCATCAGCTGCATGAACCAGCCAAATCGGTGTCTTAGTCAGTGCCTGCAGATCTCTCCATCCTGTCGCAGCACAAATAGGCACTGCTCCGGCAAATAGTTCTGAGTGATACTTGAGGATTTCCAGGCTTCCAATACCGCCTGCACTGTAACCATATAAATAAATCCGATTAGGATCGATGTTTCCATATTTACCCTGCAGATCTTTTACCAGAGCACAAACCCTGTTTCCGTCCAGCAATCCTGACCATTGCTTACCCTTCTTACATTGAGGAGCCAGAACATAGCATGGGTGCTTGGCCTGCCACTCCTTATCAGCAAAAACCGTACCTATATCATGCATAGACAGCTGCAGTTCATTGTCTTCTCCAAAAGCATCAGCCCCATGGAGAAAGACTACAAGAGGCACTGCATCGGCACATTCGGGCACAAAAAGGCGGTAGGGCAGAATTCCTGTGTATTCAAATGTCCCGTTCAAAAAGCTGTCACAACGGCTCTTATTATCTAATGATGGTTTATCCCAATCGTCAGGTAGATTCATAGGTTGCACCTCCAAACTCATTGTATCACCTGTCCCAACGCCTCAACAGCACATTTATCTGTAATCCGCCCCAAAGCCATCTCAATTAAATCGCAGCATCACTCATCTTCACAGCAAATAATGCTCTATCATTGCCTGCACCTCACCAATGGTCAGGGGGTGCATCTTATCTTCGAAGGTCATAATCAGGTCCTGACCCGGGACAAAACCGGATGCCATGTATGTAACAAGCTTTCTTCCAACCTTCCCCCTATACTCCTCATCATCAATCTTCCCAAAATGCTCCCACCTGATCAGCTTATTGCCCCCAGGTTTCTTCACTGTGAAATCCGGATAAATCGGATAAAACTCCGTCTCCAACAGCTGCTCATATCTATAAGGAATATTCAGCTCATAAAGCGCATTTGCAATAAGGGCCTCCGACTTTGACCTCACCAAATCTCCTTTTGTGGTGGGAATAATGAGATTCTCCGGATAATCAGGATTCCTGTCGTATTCCTCCCTATCCCAAGCCGGTTCCACCAACAGCTCCCTGTAGGGCGAATCCACATCAAGCAGCCTGCCAAAATCCCTTGGCTCTCTGTATTTAATGAAATGGTCAAGACATTTCTTTTCATTCTCCTTGTCTAAAAGCGCAGTTCGAAGATAGGCCTTCCGAGCCAGCTTTTCCGCAATTTCACGATCGCTTTGCCTAATGTAGGTTCGCTCTCGCTCTCCATTATCCTTCACCTTTTGATGGTACAACTGATTATTATTGAATATCAGCGAACCTTTTGGCATTCTAGCCAGTTCCTTCCTGATCTGCGCAATTTCTTTTTCCAAATCTTCTCTGCGCCGCACCAGGGTAGTGTTTGCATACATACGTAATTTACCTCTTTCCTTTTGTTGAATTGGATTATCAGGGAAAAGAGCTATCGGAAGAATGCAAGCAAAAGTAGCATAATAAGAGATATCCACATAGCCAGGCGTCCCTATAATCCTATAAAAATGTAATATCTGTGGAATCATTGGAAGAATATCCTATGAAGTATCCAAAGAACAGAAATGATTGTATCAAAAGAAAAGTGATTTGCCAAGAGAAAATAGACCATGGTAAAAGCGCTAATAAAGATAATGAAAGGCAGACATTCAAAGTTTCACGCCATGCTCTTAGCAGCAATTGCACAGGCTATCGCCAGGATGATGCCAATGATGGCGAAGACACGCATCCACTTAAATGTCTCGGATTCATCCTCTTTGTTCTTGTTAAGTTCCCCAATGGTGAAGAAGATAACACCCGCTACGAAAATAACTGCTGCATATATTGCAAGTAGAGTATTCATGTGAGTTTCCCTCAGTTAAAAGATATATCGGTTAATATTTCAGTTTCTCTTACAGCGAAAAATCTCCCCAAATGCTGGTAGCGCCAAG
>CAMVRW010000243.1 GCA_947169985.1 uncultured Butyrivibrio sp.
AACCTTCAGCTTTTTCTATTTCTTTAATATATTCAAAGCCGAAAAGTTCAATCTGATCCAAGACCTTCCTGAATTTTTCGCCCATTTCGCTAAGACTATATTCAACTCTGGGAGGAACTTCGGCATATACCTTTCTGGTTATCAGTTTGTCATTTTCCAATTGTCTTAACTGTCTGGTCAGCATAGCTCTGGTGATGTCCGGAATATTCCTTTCAAGTTCGTTAAAACGTTGTGTTCCTGTACTAAGCTGAAAGAGTATAACTATGGCCCACTTACCTTGAAGGACTCTTTGAGTTGTGGCATAAGGACATTGACCGTAAATGCTTTTCATTAAAATTTTCTCCTTGTATTTCCGCAATAGTATCAAAAATGTGACTATGTATTATAAATGTTCGTACTTGTTTGAAATTGCCTAAGGGATAAAATGATGATACAACAAACAAAAACAAATATCAAATACATGGAGGAAAACAAAAATGTCAAATTTCAAAAAAGTAAACGTAACAGAGGCTCCTAGAACAGAACTTCATGATGCTCTTGGTTTAACGGGAGCAGAGATAAGTATCAATCATCTTCCTGCAGGAGCAGGTGTTCCCTTTGTACACTCACATAAAAATAATGAGGAAATCTATCTTATTCTTTCCGGAAAGGGTAAGGCTGTAATTGATGGAGAGGATGTTGAAATCGCTAAAGGTGATGTGGTTAGAATTTCACCTGAAGGAAAGAGACAGTTTCTTGCTGCGGAAGATTCAGAGTTAAGCTATGCATGTATCCAGGTCAAGGCAGGTTCAATTGGTGGATTCACTGCAGAGGATGCAGTGATGTACTGATCCTCAAAAGACACCAGCTTTTTCCATAACCATATCTGATAAAGCAAACGGAACAATTTCAGCCGGATCTGATGCAGGGCTTATCCATTCATCTATTCTTTCTTTTGGAAGCATAAGTGGCATCCTGTCATGGATTTTGGAGAGCTCTGCTGTTGGCTCTTTGGTGAGAACCACAAATACAGGATAGCCGTCTTCGATGCGGTAAAGACCGCAGAGCCAGGTCACAGTGCAGCCTCTTGGCTGTATGGCATATTTATCACCGGTCTTGACCCTGCCATCTGCGCTTTTGAAATGTTCCCACTCAAAGTAATAAGAAGCTGGGATGATGCATCTGTGTGATTTCCAGGCGTCCTTGAAGGTGGGCTTTTCCATAGCGGATTCAACACGGGCATTGAAAAGGCTCCGTTTACCGTCTCTTGCAAGAAAGCCCCATTGCATGGGAAATACACTTTTTACACCTTTGGCATTGGGGGCTATTACAGGAACTATATCTGTTGGACGTACTTCGCCATCGGTGATCAGAGGTCTTGCATGGGTATCTATAAATTTACTTGTTAGAGAAGAACGTAAAGCAATCTCAAATATATCTTTTAACTCCGGGAGATCCTTCTCCAGTGCATATCTGGTACACATATCGTTTTAACTCCTATGGATATTCCTCTATCTCTTCATAGCCGTTATCGGCATAGTAGTCTTCATTTATTTGCTCGGACTTTGCAAGTTCATCGCTAAAGCCTTTAAGAGCATCAAAGGGACTGAATATCTTGGCTCTTCTTCCAAGATCCATTGCCGGATGTTTTATGGAAAAGCTGTCAGTCTTATCATGCTTTGGTTTTCCCTTTAAAAAGACATCTCTGTATCTGAAATTGGAAGGTATTTCTATCACAGAACTTTCGCTATTCATCTGATTCCTCCGTTTCTAATAGACCGGAGGCTGTGCTTTAAGCTCTGTGACCTCCGATCTGCCTATTTCTCTCTATAGTTGTTGCACCTTCAAGGAGATTTGTTCCTTTAAGAAGTGCATTTGCGCCATACCTTGTCCTGACTTCCAAAAGGGCAGCATGAAGTCTTTTTTCTCTGTTTAGTGCATCGTAATCTGTAAACAGATCCATCTGAAATATTCCTTCGTCGCTTTTTACATCACAGGCACAGATACCAAGTCTGCGGAATAGAATCCTGTGATCACTTTTTTTCTTTACATCTGCCATTATAAGGTCAGTAACCAGCTGAACACTGTTGGTTGCTGCACGCATACGCACTGTGCCATTTGAATGCGCGGGGTGAAGTCTTCCATACCAGTCGATGGAAAGTCGTCCATCATAGGAAGGGCAGTATTCAAGGCTCTTATAGTCATAGCTTATCCACCAGGTAAAGGTAGAGGATACGAGGTTTTTCTTATACATGTCACAGCACAGAATATCGATCATTTCCATAAGGACGATGCAGGCTTCATTATATTTGTAAGGACGGGGTAGCACCTGACCGTTGGAAAGAGAATGATTATCGGTCTTGTAGTGCTTGATGTCATACATGGTTACGGGTTCTATGCCCCATGCATGATCTATAAGGATCTCAGCATCAATTCCAAATGTCTTATAGAACCATTCTTCATCCCACTGTGTCCGCTGTGCTATATCGCCCATGGTGTACATGTGATTTCTTTCAAGCTTACCAGCCTTTCCATTACCTATCTGCCAAAAATCTGTAAGAGGTCTGTGATCCCAAAGAAGATATTTATAGGTATCCTCTGTAAGAGTAGCGATACGTACACCATCTTTATCAGCCTGAGCTTTCTTTGCAACTATATCCATGGCAACCTTGGCTAGATACAAATATGTTCCGATACCTACTGTTGCAGTGATACCGGTACTTTTGAGGACATCCCTGATCATGGTCATAGCCATGATGTGAGCAGGAGATTCGCCTGTACGTTTTGCCTCATCTTCATAGAAGTGCAGGTAAGGAGTACAGTCTATAAAGCATTCATCTATGCTGTAGACATGTACATCCTCAGATGCCACATACTTTAAGTAGATACCGTAGATCTTTGCGGATATCTTTTCGTATTCTGCCATACGAGGCACAGCTGTTATATATAGAATGCGTGTGTGGTGCATCTGCTCATATTTTTTTATTGACTGCTTGGCTTCAAAGAGCCTGGGTCTTCCCGGTACACCGATAGCTTTTAGTGCTGGAGAGACAGCCAGGCAAATGGTTTGGTCAGACCTTGATGCATCTGCCACAAGAAGATTTGCTTTAAGTGGGTCGAGTCCTCTTGCCGCGCATTCCACAGATGCATAGAAACTTTTCATATCAATAGCGATATAGGTTCGCTGGTTTGTGTTCATATCATTTTTCTGAATATTCCTCAAATGAGGCAAGATGGATTTCTTTTGCCAAAGGAAAGACTTCAGGTATCAGGAGGTTAAAGTAAGCTGAAATCCGGTAAACTATATCCAGTGAAGGATTCTGTTCACCGTTTTCAATCTTACTGATTGTACGTCTGCTGATATCAAGGTCGGCAGCCATTTTGTCCTGACTGATACCATGGTCTTTACGAAGTTCATAAACTCTGTTTGAATAGATTAAATCTTTCAAGATGTTCACCCCTCTCTTATAAAAATACAGACTATTTCACAAGTATCATTGTAAATAAAGGAGTGTCCTATAATTTGGACTTAATCTGTGGCGAGTCTTCCAAATATCTTAAAGGTGCTGTATTCGCCTACTTCTATAGGTTTGTACTTTGCATTCAGGGATACCAGGAAGGTGCCTGTTTCCTTTTTTACAAATTTTTTGAAGTAGGTAAGTCCGTCAAGAAAGAATAATCCTAAATCTCCTGATTCAAGACAATCCGTCTGTTCAATCCAGACAAGCTGCTCATCTTTAAATTTTGGCTCCATACTGTCACCATCAAGATGTACGCCAAAGGTAGCCTTTCTTGGAACATGATCAAAGATTTCTATCTCGTCAAAATTCTCATCGTCAAGGAAATTACCGGTTCCTGCTGATGCAGAGGTAAGAGCTATCTTCATCAAGCGTCCTTCCATAGGGATAATCTCTGATGACCTCTTATCGTATTTTCCTGAAGCTTCCAGAAGATCAATATAATCGTAGACCTTGATGATTCCATCATCATTGAGATTCCTGAATGGGTCATGTGGATTCTCTCCGATAAATTCTGTATAGATATCATTAATCTCAAGAATCTGACACAGTGCAAGGAGCTGTTCAGCAGTTGGCATGTTTATACCTTTTTCCCAGGCACTTATGGCAGCATTACCTACAT
>CAMVRW010000244.1 GCA_947169985.1 uncultured Butyrivibrio sp.
GATTATTTTAGATATACATGAAATAGTTTAGATATTCATTGATTTACACAAAAAAAGTCCTGCTTTTTGTGCATTTTTATCACAAAAAGCAGGGCGCTTTAGATAATGCTAAATATTCACAGCTTTGATATGAATCTTTCCAGTCTTTCCATGGCTGCCTTAAGGTTTTCTAACGAGTACGCATATGACACTCTTATGAAGCCCTCTCCACTGTCACCAAAAGCAGTTCCCGGAACAACAGCAAGCTTCTCTTCCTTCAGAAGTCTAGTACAGAATTCTTCACTGGTCATGCCAAACTTCTTGATGCTGGGGAACACATAAAAAGCTCCAAATGGTTCAAAGCAGGGAAGACCGATCCTCTCAAATTCCTTAAGCAGGTACCTTCTTCTGTGGTTATACTGCTCACGCATCATTGCAACGTCATCGTCGCCGTTTCTAAGAGCCTCAACTGCAGCATACTGGCTGGTTGTTGGAGCGCACATGATGGCAAACTGATGGATCTTTACCATCTGGGCCATGATCTCTTCAGGTCCACAGGCGTAGCCCAGTCTCCAGCCGGTCATGGCATAGGCCTTGGAAAATCCATTTATAAGGATTGTTCTCTCCTTCATTCCGGGAAGAGAAACAATTGATACGTGTTTGCCACTATAAGTCAGCTCACTGTAAATCTCATCGGAGATAACAAAAAGATCCTTTTCAATGACTACCTTTGCTATAGCCTCAAGATCTTCCTTATCCATGATCGCACCTGTTGGGTTGTTGGGGAAAGGAAGAACCAGTATCTTTGTCTTGTCGGTAACCTTATCAAGTACCTCCTGAGCAGTAAGGCGGAAGTCATTCTCTTCCTTAAGCTCGATTATCACAGGTACAGCGTCAGCCAAAATAGCGCAGGGCTCATAGGATACATAGCTGGGCTGAGGAATAAGGACCTCATCCCCCGGGTCAACCATGGCGCGAAGGGCCAGGTCAATGGCTTCAGATCCACCTACCGTGATGAATATCTCTTTTATGGGGTCATAGCTGACACCCTGAGTTCTGTTAATATAATTTGATACTTCGCACCTAAGCTCCTTCAGTCCGGAGTTTGATGTATAGAAGGTCCTTCCCTTTTCCAAGGAATAGATACCCTCATCTCTTATATGCCAGGGAGTGTCAAAGTCCGGTTCACCCACACCAAGGGAAATAGCTCCCTCAGTCTCTAGGACGATGTCAAAGAACTTTCTGATACCCGATGGCTTTATATCTACTACCTTTTTTCCAATAGGGTTTCTCATGGTGAAACAATCTCCCTTGTATCTTCATATTTTTTATCAAGTATAGTCCCGTGATCCTTATATTTTTTAAGGATGAAGTGTGTAGCTGTGCTAAGGACAGTGTCCAGAGTAGAGAGCTTATTGCTTACAAAGCCTGCAACCTCCTGCAGTGTCTTTCCCTCAAGGATTACCATAAGATCAAAGCCGCCACTCATAAGATAAACACTTGTAACCTCAGGATATTTGTAGATCCTCTCAGCTATACTGTCAAAGCCAAGGCCCCTCTGAGGTGTAACCTTTACTTCGATAAGGGCATTTACCTTCTCTATATCAGTCTTGGACCAGTCTATCATTGTGTGATAACCGCAGATGATCCCCTCTTCTTCCATGGCCTTAAGCTCGTTGGCCACCAGGATCTCCTCCGCCCCCAGTAAAACACTGAGTTCATGAACATCGATGCGACTGTTCTTCTCGATTATGTTAAGTATCTCCTGTCTTGTGCTCATTCATTTCTCCCCTTTTCTATTTTATAAATACTAATTATACACTACAAAACCTTGTGAATCTCATCTGCCTGTGGAAGTTCCAAAAATCTCTCCTCATCGTCATTTACGATGATACGGTCCTTGCCTTCCTTAAGGCTTCCGATTACCGCAGCGTGAATCCCAGCTTCCTCAAGGCTTTCTACCAGTCTTTCACCATCGTCACAGGCGATCAAAAGAGATCCACCAGATATTAACTGATATGGATTAACCTCAAAAAACTCACAGATCTCTATAGTCTCCTGCTTAACAGGTATGCTCTTTAAATCAACCCGTAGTCCGCATCCTGCTCGCTCAGCCATCTCCCAGAGAGCTGCATAAACGCCTCCCGATGACAGGTCGTGGACGGAAATTCCACCGGTGCCCGTGGCTGTATCAGCATCCAAATCCTGTCCACGTGTCACCTTCTCGGTTAGCTGTGCAATTACCTGCGCTTCTTTCCGAACGTCCAGAAAATCCCTAAAATCCGCCGCTCCATCTATGAAGGGGGCTGGATACCTGGTGACAAGTTCAGACTTCTTTTCCTTCGCAAGCATGGCAGTGCCTTCCAGAGCGATCCACTTGGTGATCACAAGGTCCTGTCCCGCTCGTGGCTTGGGGCTCACGCCATGTTCAAGGTCCGCCTTCTTCCCGGCCTTTCCAACAACGGCTTCGGAGCCTTCCTCCTTCGAAGCAACAGTCCTCTCATACCCAACTGCCGTTGCCGTAACAATCGCCCGGTTCACCGCCTCCGTGACTTCCGTATGTCCTCCGGCGTAGGTGGTTTCGCATATTCTGGCGGCTTCTATCGCATCACCTACAATGGTCTTAAGGGTCTTTTCCTCCGCATCCGCAGGTAACAGGATGGAAAGCGTAACGTGATCCGGCTGTATTCCCTGCGCAATCAAGCTGTTTGCTGCCTTGATGACAGCGTAAAAGCCCGGGTTAGAAATGTCCGCCGTGACAGGACATATGGCACTAAATGCCCTTTTATCATTAGAAAAAGCGCAGTCTGACCCTACAGCTGCGCTTTCAATTCCTTTATATTCTGTTCTTATCTGCTTCAAAACCGAGCGCTTAAGTGCGTTCTCAGTTATCTTACCAATTCTCATCCACTCTCCAAAGTCTGTCAGCCGTCAGTCTGAACGCTCTCCATGTCAGGCGCCGCTTCCTGTTGCTGCTGTAGCTGGGCATTTGCTGCGTTTACTGCATCGTTGATTGCCTGATTTGCTGCCGCTTCTCCCTCAGTACCTGCGGCATTTCTGGCTGCTGCCAGAGCTCCTGCAACTGACTTGACCGTAGCTACATCTCCAGTGGCAATAGCTGTCTGGATCTGAGCCATCTGTGTTCCATCTGCTCCAGCTGTACCTACAGTAACAATCTTGGGAACCATCTTGTAGTTGCTGCTATTAACAACTTCCCTGGTGGTCTGACCGTTTTCTGTGACAATCTTCCAGAGCTGGGCCTTGTATCCAAGGTGAGCTGACTGGGTACTAACAGAGCCAAGAGCTGATGACGGATCTGTCACAAACTGATCTGCTGAAGCAGGAGTCTTTTCCAGCACCTCGCTCTCATAGGATACCTTTCTTGATGGGTCCCTGGTTTCAACACCGTAGATTGTAAATGTTATGTGCTTATCTGAAGTAGTGTATCCTTCTATATAAATAGGTGCCTGTGTGCTGTTTACAAACTTGAAATTCTTTCCACCAGACTCTGCGATAGCGGCATCCGCTGAAGGCTCCACGTAGGTTACAATCATGGAGTGGTTATGTCTTTCTGTTACCTCAAGCTCAGACAAAAGAACTGCATTATAGAGAGTTGTGGAAACCTGGCAGATTCCGCCACCTACGCTCTCAACAACAAGTCCATTTAAGTAGGAGCCTGCAGGGAAATAACCGTTTGCTTCAGTAAATGGTGTGATTGTATCAAGTACGGAGAACTCCTCTCCGGGATAGATTGTGGATCCGTTTATCAGCCTGCATCCGTTGGCCACATTGGCACTTCTTGACGCACCTGATGTCTTATAGCTGGTTGTGAATGTTCCAAGCACATCTCTGACCTTTGAAAGCTCGTCGTAGCTTCCTCTTGGCTCATCAACCTTAACTGCCAGAGAAACCACGTTGCTGCCCTTGCCCATCCCTGTCTGAATGAAGTTATCAATGGTAGAAAGAGAAGCCTCCTGATCCACAAGATATCCTGACTGTCCGTCAGATACCACAAATCCATCTGCAGTCTTTGTCAGGGTGTAATTGATGGTCTCCTGGTCAAACTCGCTGGAACAATTTGCTACTATTTCCTGAAGAGCCTCTTTTTCATATCCGTACACAA
>CAMVRW010000245.1 GCA_947169985.1 uncultured Butyrivibrio sp.
GGCAACATTGCTCGGAAACGGCGAAGCGTTACAGATGTACGGCAGCGTGATGAATGCGGATCTGTCCGAGACGCTCCAGGCTCTGCTGCTGAAATTCGTCAGCGGGGATGCCCTGCAGCTGTATCGCAACGAGATTTCGGGCTTCGGCGGTCTCGACTGGAAGGCTTTTCCCCGGGCGCTTATCGTTGCGGACGGGAAATTAACGTGCGATACCATCGAAGACAGAATAACAGAGATTGAAGGATTATTGGACTATATGGTGAAATAACGGGAAAAATAGTTTGACATTCTGGAACACCCCCTTGTTTTTAGCAAGCCTTCATTTATGATTTATAGTAAACGAAATATGATATTTCGCTTACTACAAATTGAGTGGAGCTACTCCGGGCTTGAAAAAAAAGATGTGAATGAGACAATGCATAAAGAGAGGTAAAACTTATGGCAAAGAAAGCGGATACAATCATCTATGGCAACATCTACACCGTTGACAAGAAGCAGCCTAAGGCTGCGGCTGCGGCCATCGCAGACGGAAAGTTTATTTATGTAGGTGATGAGGCTGGCGTAAGGGAGTACATCACAGAAGGCACGAAGGAGCTTCATTATGATAAGGGAATCATTCTTCCAGGACTGGGAGAGGGGCACGGCCATATTGCTCCCGGAGGCACGGAAGCGCTGTTTTTTGTACATATGAATCCTATGGGTACATTACAGGAACATCTTTCTGCGGTAAAAGAGTTTGCCGAGAAGCATCCGGAGCTCGATGTTATCCAGGGTTCAGGTTTCGTACCCACACCGGACATGGGGCCAAGCGGGCCAACTGCGGATCTGCTTGACGGTATTACTGACAAGCCGATCGTTCTTGCTGACATCGGTCATCATTCATATTGGGTTAACCATGCCGCTATGGAACGCTTAGGAATAGATAAAAATACACCGGATATCAGTGACGGTATTATCACACGTGATGACGAGGGCAATCCCACAGGCTACTTCCGTGAAGGCGCTATGGATCTTTTAAAAGAGCTTACTGTCTTTTCGGTTGAGCAGTATAAGGAGGGATTTCTTCACTATCAGGAAGAATATCTTGCCCATGGGGAAACCCTGATCCTGGATCCTATCATAAACTGGGATACCACTGACAATGCCGCGGTCGCCTGCCATGAGCTTGATATGGAGGGTAAGCTTCGTATGCACGTATATGCGGCTTTCCAGGTTTTTCAGGCGGAAGGTCATGATACGATGGCAGAGATCGAACATGCGGCAGAGCTTAGGGAGAAGACCAAAGGGCGCATGTTTGAACTTAGCAATATTAAGATACAGATTGATGGTACGATGCCGGGCACTCCTTCAACCGCCTATTTGAAGGAACCATACACAGATCCATGGTCTGTAGAGCATGGGCATCATGGACAACTTCGTTTTGACATGGAAACTCTTACAGAAATATATAAAAAGTCTCATGAGCTTGGATTTACTGTGCATGCTCATGCTATAGGTGACGGAGCGCTTTGCATGGCCCTGGACGCCATGGAGAAAGCATTGGAGCAGACAGGACCTCATGACTTCCGGGATGCGGTCACTCATCTTCAGGTGGTGGACAGAGCAGACATTCCTCGTATGGCCAGGTTAAACGTAATAGCATCGACAGACCCCCACTGGTTTGATATGGAACCGGGATATTTTGATATGATGGTAGCAGTTCTTGGAGAAGAGCGCGCGGAAAACCAGCTTCCGATGAAGTCATTTTTTGATGCAGGCGTTGTAGTGACATCTGCTAGTGATTATCCCGTTACAAATCCGGCGTATCCTTTAATCGGTATGCAGAAGGGCGTGATCCGTCAGCTTCCCGGACGTCCGGATACACTGCATGGCGCTTCTGAGAGGGTTACAATTGAACAGATGATAGAAGCGACAACCATTAATGAAGCCTACCAGATGTTGTGCGATGACAGGCTGGGCAGCATCACTGTCGGCAAAGAGGCTGACCTTGTGGTGCTTGGCGATGACATAACCAAATGTGATCCGGAGCATATTCAGGACGCTCCCGTGCTTGGTACCATGGTGGGTGGAAACTGGGTTTATACCTGTAAGTAAGGAGGAAATGTTATGAAGGCGGACAAGATTATCAGGAACGCAAAAATCTTTACTTCAAATAAGGACAACCTGCAAGCTACAGCTCTTGCAGTAAAGGATGGAAAATTTGTATATGTCGGAGATGAAGCAGGTCTTTTGGATTATGAGGGCGAGATTACAGACCTTAATGGAAAATTCATAATGCCAGGGATTATAGATAGCCACGTTCATGTCACCATGCCTGTTGCATTTGAGTACAAGGATATGGGTGAGTATATTATGTGTGACAGCAAACAGGAGGCCCTTGACTTTATAGCTGATCACATTAAGAAAAATCCGGGCAAGGAGAATTACAACTTTCTACTGGAGCGTGTTTTTCTTCATGGCGAAGAGATTACAAAGGAAGATCTTGATGCCATCTGTTCTGACAGCGAGATCATGATCCTGGAGGGAGAGGCCCACAGTATTTGGGTGAACTCCCGGCTTCTTGCACGTCATGGGATTACAGATGATATTGTCGATCCCGTACCTGGGCTTAGTTATTATGTGCGTAAGGATGGGCATGTGACAGGAAATATATTCGAAGCGGCTGCGGAAACCCGTTTTCTGATCGATGGAGCAGAGAATCTGACAGATGAACAGATTGATACGGCTTTAAAACGTTGGACCCTCTTTTCTGTAAATGCAGGGGTTGTCGGTGTTTTTGATGCCGGTATACCAGAGTGTAATGATTTTCATGAGCGTGTATACAGACGATTGAAAAAAATGGATGAGGAAGGGGAACTTCCTGTTTATATTGACGGCTGTTATGTTATCACACAGCCTCGTCAGGTGCCGGAGGCTCTGGAGAGTCTTAAGCGTTTTAAAAACGAATTTAATACTGAACATTTGAAGGTTCATACACTAAAAATCTTTAATGACGGTACTTTAAAGATTGAGACAGCGGCACTTGTCACACCTTATGAAGACACCGTTGATAAAGGAACTGCGGCCTTCAATAAAGATCAGATTGCTGACCTTCTTAAGCAGCTTAATGAGGCAGGACTGGATCTGCATCTGCATACCGTTGGAGAGGGAGCATCCCGCAATGTGCTTGATGGTGTGGAGATTGCTAAAAGGGAGCTTGGAGATAATTACCATGTGAAGGTTACCTGCGCCCACCTGGAGATTCAGGATGATGCGGACATTGAACGTTTTGCAAAATTAGGAGTGAATGCAAATTACACGCCCTGGTGGCATGCAGGAAACATGGGTGGGGATCCTCATGAGACCTGGAGCAAATTGCTTGGGGAGAAACGTGCCGATAAGATGTACCGCTGTAAATCGGTATGGAAAACAGGCGCGAACGTGACCTGGTCAAGCGATGATATCCACTATGGTGACTTTAACAACTGGAGTCCGTATCTTGGCATGGAAGTAGGTATGACAAGATGGATCAATGAGAAGACCAGAGCCGCGGAAATTAACTGGACAGTCAGGGCTAATCCTTCTGAAGATGAACAAATGAGTGCCGAAGAAATGATACTGGGATATACGATAAACGGAGCGAAGCAGCTTGGCATCGATGATAAAAAAGGTTCAATAGAGACCGGGAAGGACGCGGACTTCCTTGTATTTGACAATGATCTGCTCACAGCTGAGCATGAAGGATTTAGTTTCAACAAGCCTGTAGCTACATATTTTTGCGGTAAGAAAATGAACTGAGAAGTGTTCCCTGTTGAAAGGAGAGCAAAAATGAAAGCAGATAAGATTATTAAAAACGCAAAGATCTTTACGGCTGACAAGGGCAACCCTCAGGCTAGTGCTCTCGCCGTGAAAGACGGTAAATTTGTCTATGTTGGAAATGAGGCTGGACTTTCAGATTATGAAGGTGAAGTTTCAGACCTTAACGGCAAATTTATCATTCCGGGTATTATTGACAGCCATGTCCATGTAAGCCTTGGTGTTGGATTTGAGTATACGGACTTTGGTGTATACGTTGAATGCACAAACAAGAAAGAGGCCATGGACTTTAT
>CAMVRW010000246.1 GCA_947169985.1 uncultured Butyrivibrio sp.
ATTGAGGCCAAAAGCACTATTTAATGTGTGAAGAGCCTTATTACCCGCAAACACAATCTCTGAAGACTCCTCAATAATATTAGTCAGCATGAAGAAGATCATATCAAGTGAATCTTTTTCTGCCACTGCCTTGATCTCAGGCATAATTTTTTCTTTTATTTCAATGAGTTCTTCAGAACTCATTGAGTTTATCTGTCCAATTCCGATGTTCATGTCATCCACAGTGAACTTCTTGAAGTCCTGATGAAGGATCTCATCTGCGCTCTTTCCACCAAGATTTGATCCTGCATGGAACATCTCTTTTGCAAATTCCTCGTAGTTAACCTCTGCAATACGAGCAAGATCCTCGCCTGCGTCCTTATCAACCTTTGTACAGGTTGGTGAACGGAACATCAATGTATCAGAAAGGATCGCAGCCAGCAAAAGACCTGCTGTAGTCTTGTCAATCTCTATGCCAAACTCCCTGTACATGAGGTAGATGATGGTACAGGTTGAACCAAGAGGCTGGTTTCTGAAAAATACAGGTCCTGCAGTCTCAATGGTACGCAGTCTGTGATGATCAACAATCTCTAAGATATCTGCAGCATCAGCGCCGTTAACTGCCTGGTTCTTCTCGTTGTGGTCCACAAGAATCATCTGTTTCTTATGAGCTCCCAGGAAGTTTCTTCGGCTGATCATACCGATGTAATGATCATTCTTATCAAGAACCGGGAAGTATCTGTGCCTCATGGAAGCCATTACTTCCTGGATATCCTCAATGTAATCATCCATGTGGAAGGTAACCAGATTTTCCTTCTTCATGATATGATCGATAGGCATACTCTGATTTATAAGCCTTGCCACCACGAAGGTGTCATGAGGAGTGGTGATAACCTGGGTATTGTGCTCCTTAGCCTGTCCCTGGATAGTCCTTGCAACCTCAGCGCCCTCGCAGACTATGATGCAGGAAGCTCCAAGCTCAATGGCACAAAGCTGTGTCTCATATCTGTTTCCAAGGATTACCACATCGCCCTCTTCGATAACATTCTCCATCATCTCTGGGCTTGCAGCAGCAATAACAACCTTTCCTCTTTCAAGGTTCTTTTCAATATCGCCAACAATAAGTTCGCCGTCCAGAGTCTCCACAATATTCCTGTAGGACGTACCTGCCTGGGAAAGAATGTGTGGATCTATAACATCCATGTAGGTCTCAACAATATCATTTGTAGTAATAAGTCCTGCAAGCTTGTCTCCATCAGTTGCACAAAGAGTAACAACGTCCGCGTCTCGCATCTTCTTCCAGGCATTCTTAAGGGACATCTTGCCTGATGTTCCATCAAGCCTTCTGATCTCCATATCCCTTACCTGGGTCCTGACATCCTTAATATATGCAGGAACATCAACTCCAAAATGCTGGAGAACGAACTGGGTCTCCTCGTTTAAGTGTCCTGCTCTGCAGGCAATATAATTGCCGCCAAAAACCTGATTCTTCAAGTTCGCATATGTAATTGCTGCGCAGATGGAATCCGTATCAGGATTCTTATGACCGCAGACAAATATTGGTCTCTGATTAGTTTCTGTATTCATTAAAATCCTCCAAGGTCAAAACCTTGTATCTAGTTTATAGATATTTAGTGTGTTTGTAAATGACATTATGCAAACTGCGAATTATACAATTCATAGTAGAAGCCCTGCTTATTAAGAAGCTCAGCATGACTTCCCTGCTCTATAATATGACCGTCCTTCATGACAAGGATAACGTCAGCTTCCCTTATGGTAGAAAGCCTGTGGGCAACAATAAAGCTGGTCCTTCCCTGCATCATTCTGTTGAAGCCCTTCTGGATCCTTATCTCGGTTCTTGTATCAATAGAGGAAGTAGCCTCATCCAATATCAGCATAGGCGGAATGTGCAGCATTACTCTGGTGATACAAAGAAGCTGTTTCTGGCCTTGTGACAGATTCCCTCCGTTTTCTGTGATAAGAGTATCATATCCATCAGGAAGCCTTTTAATAAAGCTGTGAGCATGGGCAGCCTTTGCAGCCTCGATGATCTCCTGATCCGTAAAGCCTTCACGACCAAGGGTTATGTTGTCCCTGATGGTTCCGTTTCGAAGCCATGTCTCCTGAAGAACCATCCCAAAGTTCGACCGAAGTGTGCTTCTTCTCAGATTCCTGATGTCATAGCCATCAATCTTGATACTGCCCTGATCCACATCATAGAACCTCATAAGCAGATTGATAAGTGTGGTCTTTCCGCTACCTGTAGGGCCAACAATAGCAACGCGCTGTCCCTTCCTGATATCAAGATCAAGGTCCTCGATAAGCCTTCTGCTCTTATCATAGGAAAAAGAAACATCAGTTATATTCACGTCACCTCTTGCATCAAGCGTTTCAGGCGCAGTATCTTTATCCGGAATCTCAGACTTTTCTTCTATAAGTTCAAAGACTCTCTCTGCGCAGGCAAGGGCATTTTGAAGCTCAGTTATAACACCGGAAATCTCATTAAAGGGCTTGGTGTACTGATTTGCGTAACTAAGGAAGATAGTGAGTCCTCCGACAGTCATGCCTCCTGCTATACAAACAAAGGAACCAAAAAGCGCTACTGCTGCATAAACAATATTATTGATGAATCTGGTGCTTGGATTAGTCAGTGATGAAATAAAGGTTGCCATCACAGAAGCCTTCTCCAGGTGATCGTTAATACTATCAAAAGTCTCCAGGTTCTCATCCTCATGGGCAAAAGCCTTTACTACAGAAAGATTCCCTATCATCTCATCAACAAAAGCTGTCTGATCGGATCTTGCTGTAGACTGTTCCTTAAAGAGCTTAAAGCTCCTTGTAGCCACAAACCTTGCTACCAAGAGTGATAAAGGAGTCAGCACCACAACCACAATGGCAATCCTGAAATTCAGATAGAACATGAACACAAGAGTACCCACGATGGTAACAATTCCTGTAAAGAGCTGTGTAAAGCCCATAAGAAGGCCATCTGCAAACAGGTCAACATCGGCGATTATCCTTGATACTATCTCGCCGGTCTGCTTATTATCCAGATACTCAAAGGGCAGGATCTGGAGTCTTGAGAAGGCATCCTTTCTCACATCCCTTACCACCTGGAAGGTTATCCTGTTATTAGCTCTGTTCATAACCCACTGACAGATAGCTATAAAAAGAACTGTTACCACTATCTGCAGTATTGTTCCGGACAGGGATGAAAAGTCCACCTGTCCCTTGCCAACAATCTTATCTATTGCATTTCCTGCAAGGATAGGCACGTACAGGGATAAAAGAGCTGTCACGATAGCCAGTACCATTGAAACCACAATAAGGAAATGGTATCTGGAGGCATAACGAAGGACTTTTTTCAGTGTATTCTTCTTCATACTGCGCCCTCCTTTTTATACTGGGAATCGTAGATCTCCCTATAGGTCTCGCAGCTTTCAAGAAGCTCATCATGAGTTCCTATGCCTGCCACCTTGCCATCATCAAGGACAATTATCTTATCACATCCCATGACAGAGGAAGCCCTCTGAGACACAATAAAGGTTGTGGGCGGATTATCCATTGCAGCAATGGCCTCACGGAGCTTTTTATCCGTCAGGTAATCAAGGGCCGAAGCACTGTCGTCCAGTATCAGGATCTCAGGCTTTCTTACAAGAGCCCTTGCTATAGTAAGCCTCTGCTTTTGTCCTCCCGAGAAATTCTTTCCTCCCTGGGAAACCTCATAGTCCAGTCCCTTTGGCTTAGACTCTACAATCTCTTTTGCCTGGGCGATAGTCAGAGCCTCAATGATCTCCTCATCTGTGGCATCATTCTTTCCCCATCTGATATTGTCTCTGATGGATCCATGGAAAAGAACTGCCTTCTGTGGAACAACTCCAATCCTCTCTCTAAGGGCCTCAAGACGGTAATCCTTAACATTTCTTCCATCAAGGATAACCTCGCCCTGCCTAGCATCATAAAATCTTGGAATGAGATTTATAAGTGTTGTCTTACCGCTACCGGTACCTCCGATAACACCAATCTTCTCACCTCTCATAATGGTCACATCAAGGCCTTCCAGGGAATCCTCAGCATCTCCCTGATAGCGCATGGAAGCGTTTTTGAA
>CAMVRW010000247.1 GCA_947169985.1 uncultured Butyrivibrio sp.
GGTCATTCTCCTCCTTAGCTGTCTCAAGATTACGCTTCTCGCCTCTCTTCATTACCTTGAAGATGAGCTTCTCATTTTCTCCGCCCTGCTTGCTGTTAAGGTTTGCAAGGGACTCAACGGCAGGAGTTTCAATGGATGTAAATCCGAACTCTCCATAGGTCTTTTTGATGATGCCGATGCAATAATCCCTAAGAGCCATCTCCTCGGGAAGTATGTCCTTCATTCCGGTTACCGGTTTCTTAATAAGCGCCATATAATATCTCCTTATTACAATATCAGTGTGCCGTCATATCCTGCAGACAGCACACTGATTGAATTTTACTATTATGTCCCTTAGTTTGCAAGAAATTACATTTTTATAGGTTGTTCTTTCTCAAAAATTCAATAAATCTGTCCTTTGGCATTGGCCTTGCGTAGAAGAAACCCTGAATGTGGTCGCAACCAACTCTTATTATCTGCTTTGCCTGCTCCTCAGTCTCAACACCCTCAGCCACGATCAGCTTGTCCATGGCCTTTATGATCTTAACCAGATTGATCATTACCATGTAAGAGGTCTCTGACTCAAATGCCGACTGGATTATGCTCTTGTCCAGCTTAAAGATGTCCACCGGCAGTGAAGATATTCTGGCAAGATTGGAATAACCTGTTCCAAAATCATCCATAGAAAAAGACATACCAAATTCCTTAAGGCTTCTGATATTCTCGTCCATTGCTGAAGTTATTCCCTCTTCAAAGGTCTCTGTGATCTCCAGGTTGATCTGATCCGGACGAACATTGTATTTGTTCAGAGTCTTTTTCACATTGTCCGCCAGGTTAGTCTGGATACAGTCAACTACCGACAGGTTCACCTCCACGTAATCCAGTCCCAGGCTTGCCATATCCGTTGATGAAATAAGCTCACATACGGATTTCAAAACGAAATTATCTATGGCAATAACTGTTCCGTTTCTCTCCGCAACCGGCATGAAAACCGCAGGAGATATAAATCCAAGCTGTGGATCCCGTAACCTTAGCAGCGCTTCACAGGAGGTAAATTTCTTTTCCTTCGGATTATAAATAGGCTGATAATAAACCTCCAGAAGTTCATCATCCAGAGCATGCCTTACTATGTTATCGATCTTTTTGTCGTGCTCAACATGCTTTAAGTTGAGATCCCTGAACCTGAGAACTTCCTTGTTATGCCTAAGTAGGGCCTTCTTTATCACATCCCTGACTTCATTGAACTTCTCCAGGGTATCCACTTCGTCCGGGAATCCAATGGCGTACGGGCTCTGGAATAGCCTTATCTCCTGGCCGCTCATCCTCCAGGGCTCTTTAAATCTCTTTTGAATGATCTCAGCAGTCTTTTCTATCACAGGGTCATCAGGCTCGGCCTCTGGGAATATCATGATGTAGTGGCCATCATCCGTATAGAAAGTGTTACCCTCAGGACAAAGCTGCTTCAGATACGCTGTAATCTGGTTTAGAAGCTCTGACACGGCCTCAAGGGGCTCTCCACCTGTTATGACATCAATTCTTTCTATAGCGATTCCAAACACGGTAAACACTTTTTTCTGAAGAAGATTCGTAGAAACCGTGAAATTCAGGGCGTTCTTGGTTCCTGCACCGGATATCCTGTCAGCAAACTCGCTTGGATTCTGGAAGGTGTACACACACATTAAAAGAGCTAAGGACACACTAAACTCAAATACAGAACTGGACTTTGTAAGAATCCTTATAGGAATTCCCGCCAGCATCATGAGATAGTACATGATCAGCGCCACTTCCTTTTCCGAGCTCAGAGTCCTGATATATTTAACGAACAGATAGCCAACAAAGGGGAAATAGATAAACAGGCACAGATTAACAGATGCCCCCTGAAGGTAGTTGTACTCTAATTCTCCCGCTTCAGAGAAGGTAAAATAGTAATCTGTAAAAAGTCCGCTGGCAAAGAAAACAATGCAGTACAATTCCGGAAGAAGAAGCACTACCTTCATTATGAAATTGTCCGGATAAATCCTGAAAATGGACATTACATAAAGGGTGGAGAAATATGCCATTAGGTAAGAACATATCTTTTCCGTAAGGACAAATACCACATTCATGTCCGCAGTGATCAGATTATTGAAGGTCTCATTGTATAGCCATGCATTATGAAGAAGCCCTGCCACATTGAGTATCAGAGCGTCAAAAATAATCATTCCAAAAATCTGCTTCTGCCTGTTATTATGAGCTTCCTCGGATACATCGATGACAAGCACTATGATAACAAGAAGCAGAGATGCAATGGAAAAGGCGATATTATAGCTTTGTGGACTGGTTATCAGACCCATTCTTTATCCCTCGCCGAAATACGAATCAATGCGTTTGACAAAAGAGCTATCGGCAACCGGAACACCAAGATAATCCCCCAGAAGGAAATCGCAGCCCAGCTCTTCGGCCATGAGCTTGTCTTCCTCGGTACTAATTTTTGATGCTCCCACAAAAATACTAATATCATGGAAAAGATTTACAATTCCCTGTGCAACCCTCTTCATCTGTTCAGATTCCTGAGCCTGAAGGAGTATGCTGTGGTCAATATTGACCTCTATGACAGGCAGTGAAAGGATTCTGTCGAGATCTCCATAGCCGCTTCCAAATTTATCGACTATGATATAACTCTTCATTTCTGCCATCATTTTCAGATTTCGCTCAGCTACCGGGTTCATTGTAGTTATAGTTGTCTCAGTAAGCTTAAGGGTTATCCAGGAAGCTTCAGCTCTCTCTTCCCTGAGGATCTTCTTGATCCTCTTAAGGAAATCATGCCTTGAGATCTCACCCTGAGACATGCCTACTACCGCCCTGTACTTTCCGTTTCTGTCTCCTGCGTTCCAGAAATTCAAAGATCTGCAGGCTATGCGATAGGCGTATTCATCCGCATCCATCAGCGCCTGAGTTACCCTGATATCAGGAATATGGCCTCGGGGATCTATCTCATTTCCGCACTCATCATAGAAATAGCACACCACGTCTGCCGTATAATTGATCTTGTAAACCTTGGAAAGGACAGGCTGGAACTTGACTACAATTTTCTTTTCATCCAGATTTTTTCTTACCATCAGGTCGTAATCAAGAAGTCCACCATGATTCTTATAAATGTCTTTGTTGGCATCAATGATCACGTCCACTTCATTTTCCACATTGTCGCAGATAAAATCCACCTTGCCCATCAGTTCTACTGAAGTGCTGTAGTGTTCAGGATATCTTAGAAGGAAGCAGTGGCCCTCCACTTTTATGGCCATGTTTGAGAACACCCATGGTTCCTGAAGCCTTGCTGCTATTGCCTGAAGAAGGCTTTCTGTCTTTTCCCTGTCATTTGTATGGGCAGATACAGCAAAAACATTTTCTGAATACCTGTAGGTATAGGTCTCAATTCTAAGTTCTTTGGTCCCAACGCTCTTTAAATACTTTGATATCCTCCTGAGAAGATCCTGGGTCTGGGTATATCCCATCTCCTCACTCAAAGCACTGATGTTATCAACAGTAAGGAAAATCGTGCTGTGGGGGCTCTTTCTGTTGGTCTTAAGATCAAGTCCCTCAAGAAAAGCCTTCCTGTTCAGGATGTTGAGATGCTCATCTACCATCTCTGTTGGATTCTGCAGGGAAATGTAAACCAACGAAATACTGATGACGGTAAACAGATTCTCTATAAGAACTGTCGGATAGAAGTACTGGATTATCATGCCCACCGCGATAAAGCCCACATAGGAAAGGATAACCATCCTGGTCCTTCTCCTCATAAGCTTCTTATATCGTATAAGCAGGTAAAAGCCATACCCAATGTAGTACAGCGCAAACAGATAAAAAGCGAACACCAAAGGTCCTCTGTTATAGAGGCCATTTTCATCATAATAAAAGACAATAGGAACAAAGATATTAATGATGATCAGGATGATCCCAGCGATGTAGGCCAAAAGAACGCCTACAAAATCCGAAAACTTTCTGAAGTCAATGTAGATATCAAGAACAGCCTTGATGTACAAAAGATAGCAAAAACCGCTACCCATGTGGGCAATGAAATACACGGAACCGCAGAGCATTTCCGCCGGATGATACC
>CAMVRW010000248.1 GCA_947169985.1 uncultured Butyrivibrio sp.
CTACCGCGTCCGATAGCCACTGGGCCATTGATATCCCATTTTGCGTAAACAACGTGAAATGGGGTTCACGAACGCTGGTATGTACTGTCCCACCGCTGGTCACAAGCGGAATCTTCCAATCATTCAGGAAAATGCCGAAATACGGTGTTATCTCTTTTAACTCCTGCACCATCTTCTTATTCAGCAGGAAATATTCCTCCTGGACATCAGAATCTGACTCATATTTCTTATTCACAATATCGTTGTGGTATGCACTGAGGAGATAATCTCTCACAGAGCTTGAATAAAGATATCGAAGTCTACTCCCATATCTGTCATAAAGATCCCTATACCAGTCCAATGTAATATTGTCTGAATGGATAGGCTTATAGAAGCTCTCCTTTGCCATCCAGATGTGCTTGGCAGTCTTTCTCCATCCCTTGTACAACAAAAGTCCGCTGTCAGAAAACAGCGTCACATTTCTTGCCTTTGTATAGTAATTGTCCACAATCTCTCCCGCCAGAGCAGGCACTGCAAAAGCTCCGGCAGAATTACCGGCAATAAGCAGAGTATCAGGATTAGGGAAAAGAGCTTTCGCAACCTTCATACTCTCCAGGAAATTAACATAGCCATGGAAATGGAGCACTTCTGTGCTGCCATCCTCTGCCTTATAGGGATAGTCGTTGCATCCCACATGAAAATCACCTGTGGCATAGGTTATGACCACAAAGCTCCAGTCCTTGAAGGGATTCTTATCACTGGAGATATCAGTGATCCCCACGTTTATATTCATAATCTGGGTGAAAGGTCTTAGATTATTCCAATAGAAATTAGGCTGTCCTGCTGCAACTTTCCCCCCGGTTACAGGTCTTGCAGCTGTGTACTCATTCCAGGCCACTCCTCCTCCGGACAGGAAAACACAGAGTTTCTCAGGATCTGCCAGCTTAACATAGATATAGTACTCAGAGCCATCACCGGACAGACCTCTGTCCAGAGGCACCTTGTACCAGACCATTTTTTCAGGGTCCTTTGGAAGATCAGGAGCCATGCGTCTGTTCTCAATAGCTTTCCCAATAGAATTCTCTACAAAATCCCCTGCTCTGGAAGCAAAAACAATACCGCTTTTTAAGTTGTTTTTGTTTAGTCTGTTCTTAAGACTCATAGATTAAACATCTTCTCCGAAGCATTTTTAAGATCGCGGAATCTGAATATCACAAGAGCAGCTATAAGGATCATGTAGAACATAATGCTGCATACAGCCGGCCATGGGAAGGTGTTCTCCCCATTCCTGATGAAGATGATCTGAAGAAGCACCATCACAAAATCAAAGACAATGTAAAGGATATACTCATCTAGGCGAAGTCTTAAGATCAGCGCCGTAACAATAGTCACGATAGCAAGACCAATAAGGGTCATTGGTATCATCCAGCGTATACTCCAGCCGTGGAAATGTGTCATCTTATCGATGTAGTAATCCACCACAATAGCCACCACCACTTCAAAGGTAATGACCTTGATCAGATTGTTCCGAAGGTACATGGTAGCTAAAATATCAATCCAGGCCACCAGAATTCCCAGCATAACAGGGCCGATAAAAGAGAATTCTCCCTTCGTCATGATGTTGATAGTTCCAAAGACTATCTCAGAAGCTATAAATAGAAAAGTGCAGACCTTCAAAAAGGTAATTGAAGAAATCTTCCTCTTCCCAAGCACAGGAAAAGAAGGATTCTCATCGCCTTCAGTCTCATATAATAGGCCCTGACAAAGCGGGCAGCACTCTTTTCTTCCTCTAATTTTCACATTACATTTCTTACAGTATTGCATCACTTATCCTCGTATAAGTCGTAGTCATTAGTACCCAGCTCTATCTCCAGTCCCTCTTCTGTAAGGCACCTGAAGAAGTTCAACATGGTCTTGTGGGTCTTATAGGGTGAAACTTCTCCGAATACCATCTTGTCCATAAAGGTGCATACGCACACCTGCTGAGATGAAGCGGTCATGAATGCCCCAAATCTGTCGATGTAGTCCTCCACCTCTTTTGGCATCTTGATAAGGCCAAGGTTTGACATGGAGGTTGTAACTCCCCTCTTAGCTGCACTGTCAAATCTGCCTATAGTGAAGTCTTTGATGGGCAGTGGCACCATCTTAATAGCCAGATTGTGCTCCAAAGCCGAGTATGAGTTCATTGTCTTTTCAATATTCTCCGGAGCAAGCTTTTCCTTAAAGTCAGCTGCCACCTGATCTGTTATGCTGTCAATCTCTCCGGTATATTTTGCAGGATCATAATCAATATTGATAACACCAAAGAAATTCCTGGCAGTTCCGCTCTTATAAAACTGGCGAAGATTAACAGGAACACTGACCACCACATGCTTCTTTCTCTGATGACGGTTCATTCCCTGTATTACCGCCTTGATGTACAAAGCAACACAAAGCACACCAACTGTAGTGTTATACTTGTGGGCCAGTTCCAGGAATTTAGAAGCAGACACAGTACCCTCAAGAAGATGAGGTAAAAGATTATCATCCAGCTCTCCGCTTACCTGATAAGCCTTTACAGATCTCATTTCATTGAGCTGTTTTAAGCCCTTTTGCTTGCTGTAGTTATCTGTGAAGGCATCGACATTCTTCTCCTCAACGGAAAAATCATCCGATGGCTTTATATCTTCGCTTAGGTTGTATCTGATCTGCAGATACCTTGTGATGAGGTTCTTAAAGAACATGAAGGCTCCCGTGCCATCAGCCAGCACGTGGAACATCTCAAGATTTATCCTCTTTTTGAAATAATTTACCCTGTAAAGAAGCGCCTTTTTTCCCTTTATGTACAGTGGCATACAGGCAGGTGAATGTTCCTCCTCCACCACAGCTTTTAGGTCGCTATCCTCCAAATAGTACCAGAAAATTCCTCTGTGAAGGACGCAGTTAAAGAAGGGATACTCCTCAATGGTCTCATCAAGTGCCCTTTGAAGAATCTCCTTATTGACATCTTCCTTCAGCTCACAGGTGATCCTGAATACTCTTGTATTTGCCCCTTTTGCAGTCGACGGTACAATTTTTGCGGCATTGTCCAGCTCGTACCAGTTAGCTCTTTTATCCATTAGTTCCTATATCCTTAGTTTAATATCAGAGTTTTTCCAGTCTCTCTGTGACTATATCCATGTTACCCTTGCTCATCCTGTAAATAACATCCTCAAGAGAGATAAATTTCTTGTTTCGGATGAACTTAAGGTATTTAGTGGTAAAGCGCATCTTGATGCCCTTATGCTCTATTCCGGAGTTGACCTTCTCCTGTATGGTAGCACAGGTATCAGCCGGGTCGTGAGCCATGCTCTTATTAAGGATACACAAAAGTGTTCCTGCTGTGCGAACAAAGCCCTCACAGTTGGGATCATCAGATACATCTATGGATTGAAGCGCCCCAATGGACCACTTCTTAAGCGTATGGTAAATTCCATACTCGCAGTCCAGCTCTACAACCTTGTCATTGACGCCATCGTACAGCCACACTTCGTTCCCCTTTACGAACATATCTCTAACCTGGAACAGGCTTCCTTCAAACGGAAAAGAGATACCTGCGCTCTCGCACCCTGTCAGAAGAATATTGGCATTCACTTCTGAAACGATATCCTCCGGCTCAGGAACGTCTTCCTTCATGGTGAAGTTCGGCTCCTTGGCTTCATGGTCATAATTTGTCTCAAATTCCTTAGAAGGATCCATTTCTTCAAAGAAAGATTCCTCTTCCTTTGCCTCAGCGTCTTTTTTTGCTTCTTCCTTTCCTTCAAGGCGAGGGTTTTCATCGTGACGAATCCTGTAGCTTCCAAAGCCAGGAGTCTGGACTGTAAATCTGTCTGTGTTGCACTCCTCAAAAGGTCCTGCAACCGGATATCTTCCACGTTTCCTGCCAAAGTAGTCAGTATCAAACATGATGGCGCTGCCATCAGGATTTTCAAATCTCTGTTCAGGTTCAAAGGCAACTCCCAAAGACTCAGTGTTTACGGGAAGTGTGAAGTTCCTTGGAAGGTACTCATACAGATTTGTATGAAGTGTATATCTTCCATCTTCCTCATCAAGGTAAAGGCTTACCTTATGATCCT
>CAMVRW010000249.1 GCA_947169985.1 uncultured Butyrivibrio sp.
AGTTAGCTGCCTGGTTAGCTTCGATAACGAAGATGTCAGGCATGTTGTCAGCCTGGTACATTTTCTTAAGCTCGTCAGAAGCATTTGTGTCACCACCGATTGTCTCAACGATGAGCTCGTTGCCAGTCTCCTCTTTGTACTTAGCAGCGAGAGCCTGCATCTGATCGTTGATCTCAGGCTTACCATTGAGAAGTCTTACTGATCCAACAGAAGCTGTCTCTGTAGCGTCTGCTGCAGGAGCTGCATCTGTAGTTGTCTCTGCTGCCTGTGTATCAGCAGGAGCTGCTTCAGTAGCTGTGTTGTCAGATGTTGTTGTTGTGTCAGTTGTACCTGTTGTTCCGCAAGCTGCAAGGCTAAGAACCATAGTGCTTGCAAGAAGAACTGACATGAGTTTCTTTTTCATTTCTTTTCCTCCTTTTGTGTAGCTTTTGTGCAAGTTGCCATAACTTACTTCGTTTCTGGCGGTTACTTTTGCGCATAAGTTGTACGCTGAAATCAAGATATCACATACAAACCCAAAATTCAATAGATTTAGCTAAAAAAAATTCACGGTTTGTTCATAAATGGAACCGCACTCCGCTTGTAGAGCGGACTTAATCGTTTACATCGAAATATTAAAAAACACTTAAACGTTTATAAAAATTGCGAAAAATCAAAAAAAAGACCGACTTATGCGTATAAGCTTAAGTTGGTCAAGTTTTATATGATGCGCCGAATTAGTGCTCTGTTTTTTCGGCAAGTAGTATATCAGTTTTTGTTTATGTTTCTTACTGTGTTACGGATTACCAGGTGTGTTGGCAGTTTGATCTGGTTGGGGGTCTTTTTGCCGGATAGCTGTTTTAGCAAAGTGTCAGCAGAAGTGATACCCTTGGATTTTACATCCTGATGGACGGTGGTAAGAGCTGGCCTGTGGAGCTGCCCCAGCATATTGTCGTCGAAACCAACGATGGAAATATCCTCGGGAACAGAGATTCCTCTGTCTTCAAGAGCTGCCATGAGAGTTACTGCATAGAGATCTGATACGCACATTATGGCTGTAAACTCTTTTGCACGGGAGCAGATCTCCTCAAGGCTGGCTTCGATATCCTCGGTTCGTGGCCTTATCTGTAAAAAGTCTGAGCTCTTGAATTTAATCTTGTTATCCTGAAGGGCTTTCTTGTATCCGTTGAGCCTTGCCAGGTCGACGCCCTTGGTGTTATCTGACAGGAAAGCAATTTTCCTGTGACCCTGGGAGATGAGATAGCTGGCCATATCATAGGCACCCTGTTCATCATCAAGACCTACGTTGGTGAAGTGCTTAAGACCCTCGATACTGTAGGTGTCTATACAAACGATTGGCTTTTTGTATTTTTCGCTGACCCTGATACCGTCGTCGTCCAGCATACCGAAGAGGATAAGACCGTCCACGTTCCAGGTTGAAACATGTCGCATAATCTCGCCTATATCACTGGAGATGTACAGCATCATGAAATATCCGGCGTTTCGTATAGTCTCTTCTACACCGCCTATAAGAACGGAGACGAATGGATCCATGATAAGGTTTTCATACTTATCGGCTCTTGCCTTGAGGGCCAGGCCGATGATCTTGGATTCGTTCTGGGCAAGGTTTCTGGCGTTTATGTTTGGAACATAATCAACCTTTTTTAGAAATTCCTCCACCTTCTTTCTGGTGTCGGGGGAAACCTCGCCGGCCTTTCCATGGATAACATTTGAAACCGTTGTAGTGCTCATATTTAGTTGCTTTGCGATTTCTTTAATGGTTATCATTTTTACACTTGGACTTTACAAAGAAAAAAAGTTGTTGTATGTTGTTTGCAGATTCGGGACAAGTCCCTTTTGTCTCAAAATAACACGGCGGAACATAAGTTGTCAAAATCATTTTTTAGAGGAGAATTATGAACACAAATTATAACAAAATAACTGTTTCAAAAGATGCCCTGGAAAAACTTTCCAAAGCTTCTGACATTGTTTCTTCTATAGTAATACCTGAGGATATACCACATGGTGATATGCCAGGGGATAAGATAGAGATCGGCGAAAGCCACATCGCTAAGGCGAAGACAATCTTTCCTATATTAGTAAAAGAACTTCAGGCAAAAATGTCTGCTAATCCTTATTCAAGAGCTGTAGTTGCAGTTTGCGGAGGATCAGGAGTTGGTAAATCAGAGATTGCGTCACTTCTGTCATATATGCTTGAAACTGCAGGAATAGGCAGCTATACCATGTCCGGTGACAATTACCCACATCGTATTCCTATGTATAATGATGCTGAAAGACTCCATACTTTCAGGAAATGCGGAATCCGAGGAATGGTTGACGCAGGTGTCATGAACCCTGAAAATGCCGAGAAGATCCGTGAGCTTCAGAGGGCTGAAGATGACGCAAACAAGGCACATTTGGACACTGACACATGGTTCAGAAGTTATTTTGAGGCTGGTTCAAAGGGCCTTAATGATTACCTTGGTACTCCAAATGAAACTGACTTCGAAGAAGTTGATCAGATAATGAAGGCCTTCAAGGATGGAGCTGATAAGCTTTACCTTAAGAGAATGGGAAGAGATGAAGCATCCCTTTGGTACGATGAAGTAGACCTTTCTAATAAGAATGTTCTTATAGTAGAGTGGACTCACGGAAATAGTGACTACATGAGTCAAGTGGATGTTCCGGTTCTTTTAAACAGCACTCCTGAGGAGACTTTAGAGCACAGAAGATCCAGAAACAGAGATGGTAAGCTGGATAGCCCATTCACAATGCTGGTTCTTGAGCTTGAGCAGAAGAAGCTGGTCGATCAGGCTCACAAGGCAAAGATCATCATCTCAAAAGCTGGTGATATCATCAGCTATGATGAGTTTAAAAAACTTATGGGAATCTAACATTTTAACTTATTGTGTTGTTGCGAAAAAGCGGAGTAAAAAATATGAAAAACAATTACGTAGATAATGGACCAATGCTGAATGCCTACCCTGACAGTATGGGTGGAACTCTTTCTGATATTGTTTCAGTTCTTTCAAAAAAAGAATTTGAAGATGTTTTCCAGTCCTTCTATATTCTTCCAAGTATTTTTAATACGGATCTGGACAGAGGCTTTTCAGTTATTGATTACAGTATCAACGAAGAGATGGCTGCTCCTGGGGATATTGATAAGCTTGGCGAGCTTGGAATTGATCTTAAGCTTGATTTCATCTTAAATCATGCATCAGTTCTTTCACCACAGTTCCAGGATCTTCTTAAGAATGGTGAGAACTCAAAGTATAAGGATTTCTTCATCAACTGGAATAAGTTCTGGGATGGATATGGTGATATGACCCCAGAAGGTTATATCCAGCCAAAGGAAGAGTACATCAAGGATATGTTCTTCAGAAAGCCAGGGCTTCCTATCCTTATGGTAAGAATGCCCGATGGAAAGGATGTTCCTTATTGGAATACTTTCTATCAGGAGGTTCAGTATAAACGCCCTGATGCTCAGGATCTCATGGATAAGATGGATATCCAGTATCTTGCTGCTTCAAGGCTTTCTGAGAGAGTCTGTAAGGAGCTTGATGAGGGGAAAAAGCCTGCGGAAATAAATTATGAGGGATATGAGAAATATAAAGACGCTGTTATAGAACTCCTTGAGTCAGGAAGACGTTATCTTGGTCAGATGGACCTTAATATAAAGTCCGACCTGGTTTGGGAGCACTACAGAAATACGCTTAAGAGTCTTTCTGGGTATGGTGCAAGGATCGTTCGTCTGGATGCCTTTGCTTATGCTCCTAAGGAGCCTGGCAAGAAGAACTTCCTCAATGAGCCTGACACCTGGGATGTCCTTGAAAAGGTCAAAAAGCTTGCTGACGAGTTTGGAGTTTCACTTCTTCCTGAGATTCATGCAAGCTACAGTGAGAAGATATATGAGACAGTGGCCAATAAGGGCTACATGACTTACGACTTCTTCCTTCCCGGACTTCTTATTTATGCTATTGAGAGCAAGAACGGAGAGGTTCTTAAGAACTGGGCCCAGGAGATCCAGGAAAAGAAAATTCGCGTAGTCAACATGCTTGGCTGCCACGATGGAATCCCGCT
>CAMVRW010000250.1 GCA_947169985.1 uncultured Butyrivibrio sp.
GAGGAAGACATTCTTTTCATTCTATACAAAAGATTCTTAATACTACCCAATTATGCCTGGATGTATATTCTGATTCACAAAATGTCTATGTAAGACCGGAGAAAGTCTGGAACAGAGATTCTGAGACCATGTTCCTTCCACATATCTACAAAAAAGATGACGGCACTTTCAGACCTATTCTGGACGGTGTCCGCTCAAGCCGCTTTTACCAGCTTCTTGATAATTTCCAAAGACCCGGAGAAGACCAGTACATGGATTTCTGGGATAAGTTCTTTAATACAGCAAAAGTCCAGTATGACAGCCAGACGGACATGACCGAATCCTGCAACATCATGTGCAATATCATGATGACCAGGGATGAAAAGATGCGTCAGATGGTAAAAAAGCACTTCAAGCCCGAGGACTATTTTGCTGTCAGGAACCATATGATAGGAACGGGAATGATCGGAGGAAAAGCCTGTGGAATGCTCCTTGCCAGGGCTATTATCCGTAACATGAGTCCTGAGATAAATGAGGTTTTGGAGCCCCATGATTCTTTCTTCATGGGTTCCGACATTTACTACATCTACATTGTTGACAATGAATTTTGGAACCTTCGAATCCGCCAGAGGACAGTAGAAGCTATGGATGTTAGTGAGCATGCACTTAAGCGCTTGGACCTTAAGGAAATTGAAAGCAAGCTCCCAATGTACCTGGTGAATACACTCTTAGAGCACGACTACGAAGTTGAGGATTCCCTTAAGGAAAGAGGCATCTACCGGGACGTAAGGTTCATCTCCTGCAGGGGACTTGTTAAGAAACAGATCATAATGACTCAGATGCAGCAGATGATGCAGCTCATCCAGAAGGAATATGATCATCCGGTTGATATAGAATTTACCATGAACCTGTCTGAGAGCGGAGAGTACTCAATAAATCTGCTGCAGTGCAGACCACTTCAGGTGTTCAAGGATACAGGAAACGTGGCAGTTCCAACCGAAGTATCTGACGAAGAAATAATCCTTGAGACCGTTGATTCATCAATGGGGCTTTCAAGAAGCGTACCTATCGACCTTGTAGTCTTTGTGGACCCCAAGGCTTATTACAACATGCCCTATGCAGACAAGGCCCGCATCGCCAGGGCTATTGGAAAGGTTAACTGGACCTTCAGAGGTCAGGACAGACATATGATGCTTTTGGTTCCCGGTCGTATTGGAACTTCATCTCCGGAACTTGGTGTACCTACAACATTTGCGGACATAAGTGACTTCGAAGTAGTGTGCGAAGTTGAGGAGAAGGAAGCCGGATATAACCCGGAGCTTTCCTATGGTAGCCATATCTTCCAGGATCTGGTTGAAGCGGATATCTTATACACTGCTGTCTTTGCCAATGAGAAGACACTGCACTTTTCACCTGAAAAACTTTGGCAGTACAAGAATATCACTTCGGATTTTATCGAAGCAGATACCGATGCTGATATTGTCAAAGTGCTCGATATGAAGGGGAATGAGTGCACTCTTTTCTATGATCTTGAAAAGAATCATCTCCTGCTAAAAAATAAGTATTGACAAAAATTCTTAATAAGAATATTCTATGTATGAGTTAGCAGCGGCTAATAAAAGTTAAACTATGCTAACTTGAATGTAGGAGGACTTTATGACACTAAACGAAGTTGAGCTCGGTAGAGAATACACCATAGATTCTGTGGAAACCGGCGGAGATGAGGAGATGGAGAGCTTTCTCTTTTCCCTGGGATGCTACAGCGGAGAGAAGATAACTGTCGTTGACAGGAAAAGAAATCTGGTGGTCGCTATCAAAGATGCAAGATATAATATTGACCCTGAGTTAGCATCTGCTATCAAGGTAAATATATAAAATGAAAAAAGCAGGAGGAAAATGTTATGAGAATCGCAATGGCAGGAAATCCTAACAGCGGAAAAACTACCATGTACAATGCCCTTACCGGCAGAAGCGAAAAGATCGGAAACTGGGCAGGTGTTACTGTCGATAAGAAAGAGAGCGTTATAAAAAAGAGCTACTATGATGGGGACAAGGAGCTTATTGCTGTAGATCTTCCGGGAGCATATTCAATGTCTCCATTTACATCTGAGGAGAGTATCACCAGCGGATACGTTAAGAATGAGCACCCTGATGCCATCATTAACATTGTGGATGCAACAAACCTTAGCAGAAGCCTTTTCTTTACAACACAGCTTCTGGAACTTGGTGTGCCTGTAGTTGTTGCACTTAATAAGAATGATACCAATGATAAGAAGGGTAATGCCATTGATGAAAAGCTTCTTTCAGAAAAGCTTGGATGCCCTGTGATCAAGACCGTAGCAACATCTGCAATCGGTCTTAAAG
Source organism: uncultured Butyrivibrio sp. (assembly GCA_947169985.1). Taxonomy (GTDB): domain Bacteria; phylum Bacillota; class Clostridia; order Lachnospirales; family Lachnospiraceae; genus Butyrivibrio. The sequence continues at coordinate 2,344 of CAMVRW010000250.1, forward strand.
AGGTGGTTAAAGCTGCTGCAGAGCTTGAAGGAAAGGGACAGACAGAACCTTATGTACAGGGGAATGTGGACCTTACAGATAAGGCTGCAGTAGAAGCTGCTGACAGAAAGCGATTCGAATTTGTTAATAAGATTGTAAGCGAAGTTGAGAACAGAAAGGTCCTTACAAAGGACAAGAACTTCGGCGACAAGATAGATAGTATTGTTACACATCCTGTTATTGGAATACTTGTATTTGCTGCAGTTATGTGGCTTGTATTCTACATTTCACAAACCACAGTCGGAACATGGCTCTCAGAGCTTTTGGCAGGTTGGATCGAGTCCTTCCAGGGAATAGTTGGAGATGCAATGGCAGATGCCAATCCACTTCTCTATGCACTTTTAGTTGATGGTATTATCGGTGGTGTCGGAGCCGTTGTAGGATTCCTTCCACTGGTTATGGTTATGTATTTCCTTATCGCACTCCTTGAGGACTGCGGTTATATGGCAAGAGCCACAGTAGTACTTGATCCTATTTTCAAGAGAGTTGGTCTTTCAGGAAAATCTGTTATCCCTATGATCATCGGAACAGGTTGCGGAATCCCAGCTATCATGTCCTGCCGTACTATCAGGAATGAGAGAGAAAGACGTTCAACAGCAATGCTTGCAACCTTCATGCCTTGCGGCGCTAAGCTTCCTGTAATAGCTCTTTTCGCAGGTGCGTTCTTCCCTGAATCAAGATGGGTTGGCTTTGCATCCTACTTTGTTGGAATTCTTCTGATCCTCCTTGGAGCACTTCTCATCAAAGCCATCACAGGTATGAAGTACAGAAAGAGCTTCTTTATCATTGAGCTTCCTGAGTACAAGGTACCAAGCCTTACATTTGCACTTAAGTCCATGCTTGAAAGAGGTAAGGCATATATCGTTAAGGCCGGAACTGTTATTCTTGTATGTAACACAGTAGTTCAGATCATGAGCACCTTTAACTTCAGCTTCCAGCCTGTTGAAGAGGGAATGGAGAGCACATCAATCCTTGCAGGAATCGCAGGACCATTTGCATACCTTCTGGTTCCTGTTGTTGGTATCGTAAGCTGGCAGCTGGCTGCAGCAGCTATCACAGGATTTATCGCAAAGGAAAACGTTGTTGGAACTATCGCTACAGTATTTGCTATCTCTAACCTCATTGATACAGAGGAACTTGAGCTTATCGGAGAAGGAAACGCAGTAGCAGCAGTTATGGGAATCACAAAGGTTGCAGCCCTTGCATACCTTATGTTCAACCTTTACTCACCACCATGCTTTGCAGCTCTTGGAGCTATGAATTCAGAAATGAAGTCAGCTAAATGGCTGTGGGGTGCAATTGGACTTCAGCTTGCAACAGGCTTCACAGTTGGATTCCTTGTATATCAGTTTGGAACTCTTTTCACAACCGGCGCTTTCGGAACAGGATTTGTATATGGACTTATCGCAATCGCTGTATTTGCTGGTATAATAGTATATCTGATAAAGAGAAATCAGAAGGCAATGGTTCTTGAGTACAAGCTCGACTAATAGAAAGAGATATTTTTATGGCAAACATTATTGCTGGGGCAGTGATAATACTGCTTCTTGGAACATCAATCCGATACATTTATAAAGAAAAGAAAAAGGGCACTCATTGCATTGGGTGCCCAATGGCAGGAAATTGTCACAAGGCAGGAAACTGCCACTAA
>CAMVRW010000251.1 GCA_947169985.1 uncultured Butyrivibrio sp.
GAAAAGATATCTGCTATGATCCCGGTTACAGGATTTGAGGATGAGGAAAAGAGTCTTTTCATGGTAACCAAGAAGGGAACTGTTAAAAAGACACCTATTACTGACTTCTCAAATGTAAGGAAGACAGGTCTTGCAGCCATCAACCTGCGTGATGATGATGAGCTCATTGAGGTTAAGTCTGTAAAGAAGGGTTCAGAGATATTCCTTGTTACCAAGAATGGAATGTGTATCCACTTTGATGAGTCTGATGTACGTTCTACAGGAAGATCTTCTATCGGTGTAAGAGGTATGATGCTTGATGACACTGATGAGATCGTAGGAATGCAGATAGATACTCAGGGTGATTCACTTCTCATTGTATCTGAGAATGGTTACGGAAAGAGAACAACACTTGAAGAATTCCACAGTCAGTTCAGAGGTGGAAAGGGTGTTAAGTGCTACAAGATAACAGAGAAGACAGGAAGTGTAGTTGGAGTAAAGGCTGTTAATGACGACAATGAGATCATGATGATCACAAATGCCGGAATTATTATTCAGCTTAGAATGAATGATATCTCTGTTCACGGAAGAGTAACATCAGGAGTTAAGATGATCAATCTTGACAAGGGTGTTACAGTAGCCAAGATAGCCAAGGTAAGAGAAAAAATTTCTGATGGCGAAAGAGAAATCGACAACATTGATGACATTGAAGAAGTAACAGAAGAATGATGAAATCTCTTTGATGTAACAAAGGATGAGGGGCCTATGAACATCGGACTGCTTATATCAGAACTGGAAGATAAAGAAGTCAAAAAAATCTGTATAGGAGCCTGTAAGGCTGCCAGGGACAAGGAAGTTTCCCTTGTAATAATCCCTGGTAAGTATCTGATTCCGGATAACTCCGGATCAGATAATCCTTTTGAATACCAGTATTCTGCACTGTTTGACTACGCAGATGCAGGAGATATTGATGTTTTGCTGGTAGATATTGAACGAATTGCCTCAAAAACAACAATACTCAAGAAGGAAGCATTCCTTAAGAAATTTAAGAAGGCACCGATTCTTACTCTGACTGAGCAGGAAGGTTTTCCATCTGTAATTACACCACAGACCCAGAAGGATTCCTTTGAGCAGCTTGGTTATGAGGCGGTATGTGATGCGATACATTATGTAAATGATCATTCATTACCGGATTCACCCCAGGCGCCGCAGAGCTTCCACTATGAGGAGATTTCTCACGAAAGCGCACTTAAGATAATTACAAAAATTAGCGAGCTTCTTTTCCTTAGAAAGTTTGAGGAGGATGATGCTTATAAGTTCTTTTCTTCAATGTCACTTAAGGATGGCATAAATAATAGTGCGATCTTTTTATATGAAAAGAAGATCAGGAACACAATTAAATATCCCTGGGAAAAACCGGAAAATATTGGAGTCAAGACTACAGTAATTGATGGAAAAGAAAAGAGTGTTGATGAGGAAAATGCGGTTCTTTCTACAGACAAGATAATATCAACATTTACTAAGTCAGGACCTAAGACTTTAATTCTTGGAGATCTTTTTGTAGGAGAATATCAGCTGGGACTTATGATCTCAGAATTTGATCAAAGAGAACTTGTAGATTACTTCCTGGACAACTTAACCAGTATTGTTACAGGAATTTCAAGACTTTCATATCTTGAAAAAGAGCTTGAAAGAACAACAGAGGAGCTATACGAAGTACAAGAGGAGCTGGCAAGAGATGACTCTGTTCTGGATCATATTGGAGATCAGGATTATCTTACAGGAGGTTTAAACAGACGAGGATTCTTTGCAAAAGCCTATGACCTTTTGAAGGAAAACTTTACTCCCGGAAAGAATGCTATAGTGGCATATATCCACATGGAATCCCTAAAGAGGATCAATGACATGTTCGGTCACGAAGAGGGAGACAGGGCTGTTAAGAGAGTATCCCAGATTCTTGAGGAGGTATTCGGAGACAGCATTTATGGCAGGATAAGAGGAGATGAGTTTGCCGTTATCGTTGTTACAGACGATGAAGGTAGGGCAGAGTCCTTAAGAGAAAGCATGTCTGAACAGAACACCAAGCTTCTTGCAGAAGCAAACAGATACATCAACCATCTGCAGTATTCAATCTGCCAGTTCGGATATGAAGAGAATCTTTCTCTTCGTGAAATGCTGAAGGAGACTGATGAGAGCCTTCAGAGGATAAAAGGAAACATGTAAGCCTATGGGAAAAAAGCTTGTATCTTGGAATGTTAACGGGCTTAGGGCCTGTGTATCAAAGGGATGTTTTCAGGAGTTTATGGACAAGGAAAACCCTGATGTAATCTGCCTTCAGGAGACTAAGTTATCTGAAGGTCAGATTGAGATGGATCTTCCAGGATATGAACAATACTGGAACTACGCTGAGAAAAAGGGATATTCAGGAACAGCCATCTTCACAAAGGAAAAGCCCATTTCTGTATCCTATGGAATGGGAATTGAAGAGCATGACCACGAAGGAAGGGTGATAACAGCCGAATACCCTGACTACTACCTTGTGACAGTATATGTGCCAAATGCCAAGGAAGATTTGTCAAGGCTTGAGTACAGACAGGTTTGGGAAGATGATTTTCTTAAGTTCATAAAGGACCTGGAAAAGAAGAAACCTGTTATCTACTGCGGAGACTTAAATGTAGCCCACAAGGAGATAGATCTGAAAAATCCAAAGCCCAACAGAGGACATGCAGGATTTACAGACGAGGAGAGAGCAAAGTTTGACAATGTAGTTGCTTCTGACCTTGTGGATACCTTCAGATATTTTTACCCAGACCTTGAAGGGGCATATTCCTGGTGGTCCTACAGATTCCAGGCAAGAGCTAAGAATGCAGGCTGGAGAATAGACTATTTTGTTGTATCAAAAGAGCTTATGCCTAAGATAGAGGATGCAAAGATCTATTCGGAAGCTCTCGGTTCAGATCATTGCCCGGTGGGAATAATTCTAAAATAAAATAACCTTCCCGTCTGTATGAATCAGATGGGAAGGTTTTTAAATGCCTTACACTATATATTTTGCGATAAAACTGTCGACTTTAGCCCAGTAATTATCAGGATCAACAACAATTCCCTGAATGTGATCGGCTCCAAGTATCATGCAGTAGTACTTTTCACAGTTAGCTGCTTCATAAAGCCTTGAACACATATGAGGATCGATGAATTTATCATCATCTCCATGGATAAATAGAGTTGGAGTAACGGATCTTTTAACAGCATCAATAGGTCTTACATCATTGATATCAAAACCTGACCTGATCCTGATCATAATTCTCATGATAGCTATGGCTAGAGCTGTAGGAAGTATAGATCCCTTGAACTGCTTGTAAGTTCCTGCAAATTCCTCCGGAAGCGTTGTGTAGGAACTGTCTGCAATGGCCCCCTTAACATTTTCAGGAAGATACTCTCCTGTGGTCATAAGTGTTGTGGCTGCACCCATGGACATTCCATGAAGCAGGATCAGAGCCTCAGAATCTCTCTGGATAACCCAGTTGATCCATTCCTTTATATCAAGTCTGTCATCAAGGCCATATCCAATGTAAGAACCCTCACTTTGACCAAAACCTCGAAGGTCAGGTAGAAGGCAGTTATATCCCTTTTCAAGGTAGTGTTTTGCGTATATACCATTGGCTTCGTGATTATCCCAAATGCCGTGGATAAGTATCACATATTTATCCGAAGGCTCTTTTGCAGGAATAAAGCTGGCGTGAAGGTTAAGTGAATCTTCAGAGTTAATGAAAACATCTTCTCTGTCCGGATGATTCCTTACAAATTTCCTTCCCTGAGTGATCGCTATATCCTGGCTGGCATCGTCCTCATCCGTATGGGTGTGAGGAACAGACGAAACCTTATAAACATAGTTACTAAAGGCAAATAAGCCTCCAAGGAATGCTGTGGCAGCAGAAAGCCTGATAAGTGTATTTTTTAGGCTCATTAAGTCCTCCATTCTTCCCCAAATGTAATACTATATTAACATTTTTTTCCTAATAATCCAAAGTATGGTATACTCTTCGTGAGTTT
>CAMVRW010000252.1 GCA_947169985.1 uncultured Butyrivibrio sp.
TCCTCAAGATTGATAACGGTCTGATCCAGGGTAAGCTGAGTACTCTCAGTAAGCATCTTTTCAGATCTTACGGCGAACCTCTGGTAAAGAGCTATTCCCATGGCAAGCATACAAACAAGGGCTACGACCGTGAAAGAGATGGAGATCGTAACCTGGATGCTTCTAGGAACAGCGCCCTTCATCAGTTTGGAGAGCATCCATTCAGTTTTTATTTCACTAGCTTTTTCCCTGACTTTCTTCTTAACAGACACCCTTGTTATTCCTTGCCGGCCTTATACTTGGATGGAGAAACACCGAACTGTTTTTTGAAAACATAGCTGAAATAGTTGGGATCGGAATATCCCACTCTCTGGGCGATGATGTAGGTCTTCTCATCAGTCTCCACCAGCATCTTCTCAGCCTTTTCCATCCTGTAGTCAGTAAGATACCCCACAAAGGTCTTACCGGTCTCCTTCTTAAAAACAGTGGAAAAATACGCACTGCTGACACCAAGATAATTACAGATAAAATCTATTGAAAGGTCCTGATCATCATAGTGATCTGCCACATAATCCTGAGCTTTAGCGACGAAGCTCCTGGTATTTCCGCTTCTCTTGTCATCAATGAGCTCATGCATCCTTACGCAGGTCGCACAAAACCATTTCGCCAGTTCACTCTTTTCCAGCTGCTGTACCTTGGCGTAGACATCAGTGTTCATGTCAAAGACCTCATTCACATCCAGCTGGTTATTTTTTACAAACTTATAAAGCTCACTGACCAGTTCCATTACAAAGAACCTGTAGTTCTGTATGGAAGCCTGACCTGCGAGACTACTCTCAATATAGCATCTGGCTGCCTCGTCCACGGTGGTCCTGTCAGCCATCTTCATCTTTTTGAAAACATCCGTCAGGGAATCAGCACTTTCTGCAGATTCAGTCTCTTTTTCCATGGGTGAGATCTCGCTTATATTGATGGCCTTGGTATGGCCGTACAAAACCCTGTAAGAAACCGCATCCCTGGCGCCCTTATAGGAGCTTCCAATCTCGGAAAGGATCTTTTCAATGCTACCGATACCAATTGTGACGTTGGCCTTGCACATACTCTCAGCCAGTCTGCAGAGTCTGTCGCAGTCATCGGTATAGGCAGATGCATCCTTCTCGCTCTCAAGCTGAGCGAGCATCACAGTACTGCCCAGATAGGAAAAGAACTTACAGCCCCATTTAGGATCCATCCTCTCCTCTAAAAGCTTTCTTACAGACACAGAAAGAAGCACCGGATTCATTCCCTCCGGTACGCTTGATGTGCTGATATGAACGATGGCTATAAGGTAGAATGGGCCATGAAGCTCGATCCTGTAATCGCCCAGGAGCTTTTCTATCCTGTTCTCGGCAATCCTGCCATCCACAAGGGACGCAAAGAAATCCTCCTGCAAAAGAGGCAGTGAATCCATGTAGTAGTTCTCAAGCTTCTCCACGTTGAGCTTCTCGTCAAGGTCCCTGTCCAGAGCCTCGTGAACCCTTGAAAAGACTCCCTTGAGCTCATCCGCATCAATTGGCTTTAAGATATATTCCTCAGCCTCCAGCCTTATGGCTTCCTTGGCATATTCAAATTCATCATAGCCTGAAAAGATGATGATCCTTATGTTGGGATAGAGCTTGCGAAGGTTCCTCGATAGCTCCATTCCGTCCATATAGGGCATCTGGATGTCAGTCATGACAATGTCAGGACGTTCCTCCTCAGAAAGCTCCAGCGCCTCCAGTCCGTTGTGGGCATACTTTGGAGTCTCGAACCCCATTTCCTCCCAGTTCATTTTCCTCATTATGGCCTGGGCAACGTCTTCCTCGTCATCCACAAGCATTACTTTATATCTGTTCATGGTACTCCTGAAATTTTATGCAAATTTGTCGTAGATGATCTTCCACATGATGCTCATTATCACCACTGCAACTACAATGACAACCACCGCTGCTGTGGGATTGAAGAAGGACACAATTCCCATGGCTACTGCAGCAGCCCCAAGGAAAAGAATTATAAGCCCCCCATAAAGGGTATACTCCCTTGGGTGCTTTATGCTGTCCGGGTCATCCTTTTTAAGGATCTTGGGATCCCTAGTGACAATGAGCCTTATGCCAAAGTACATGCATACTACAAATACCAAAAGCTCAATGCCCATCTGATTTATGATTTCCTGAAAGTTCATACTTCTCTTTTCTCCTATTTATTCTCCCACAAAAGGCTAAGCTTCCCCTGTCTTTCGGTTTCCATATCAAACATGGCTTCCACCTGTCCTGTTCGGGCGTTCTCAATACCGGCATATATCTTTGTCCCCGCCGCGTCCAAAAGCTCTTTTGGCACTGTGACAACCACTTCTTTTTCCTGATGCTGGCACAGGGTCTTCAGATCAACCTCAAGCTCATATCTTTGCATATTCTCTGCCTGTCCCGGGGTTTCAACATAGATGCAGGGTGTGAAATCAAAGTATATTGGAGCCACTCCGTCATTTGTGAGTTTAATACGACACTCATAATCGTTTCTTCCGAAGGGTCTTTTTATGTTCAAACTGCTGATCCTGTATCTGTACCCTACATATTTAAGTAGTTTATCAGAAGAGGCGTAAAATTCAAGGTCTTCCCTCTTCAGATATGGAACCATGGGCCCAATAAAACTCATATGGGAATTCTTGATAAGCTCCACTGTTTCATCGTAGTCTTTCCCAAGCATGGTGCTTATGGGCACAGAGCTTGCAAACTCGCCGCCTACAGGGGCATATTCCCATATCTTAGGAGTAGCTTTCAGTGCTCCCTTTTCCCCTGTCTCATTGTAGTCGCCACCTTTATTGATCCAGTCAAGCCATACATAAGTATCATTGGCTATACCGGTCATGTCGTTAAAGACACCTGCCCCCTGTGGAAGTTCTGCAAAGGGCCTTCTCATAAGGAGCTTACAATAGTCAAAAGAGGTAACGTAGTGCTGAACGTACCTGGTCCTAACTATTGTTTCCGGCATTCTTGGTATTCCTGCAGAATAGTAGGTATGCCATTCTCCCCAGTGTCCCAGGCTTCCGAGCTCAACATAAGCAAGGAAGTCCTGATTCCTGAAATGGTCAGCAATCTCTTTTATAGCCTTCTCATGGGCAGCTATAAAATCCTCATTGTTATAATCAGGGCAATACCCCTTTCCATACTGGACGTCATAGAAAACGCCATCTCCGGTCTTATCATAAAGCCACTGTGGAATGTCCGTGTGAGCTATCTTTCCCGGCTTGTCACACACAAACCTGAGGACCAGCTTTTTGCCTTCATCGCGCCATCTATTCAAGTGATGGCCCTGTTCAAAAGCCTCCCAATTGTACTTTCCTTCCTCAGGCTCCAGCTCACTCCAAAGGATCTCAGCATAAACAAGCGAAGCCTTTTCGCACAGGCTCACAGAGTCAGAACTGGGAGCATATCCTATATAAGGATTCTGCAGGGAAGTACTTCCCTCGCTATATTTATATGTCGTTCCCGTAACTCTGCCAATATGCATTATCCCTACTCCCAATACTATGCCAACCACAAGTAACACCCCTAGTAGTATCAGAGGCTTTTTTATCTTATCCATATGAGCATTCCTCTTCTACCGGTTTAGCCTACATACTCGCCATTATACTGGATCAGAGTAACATCCTTTACTCCCTCGATATCCCTTATCCTCTCCTCAAAAGCAAAGTTGTCGCCCCTGCAATATACTTCCACTGCCAGCTCCGTCACTTCGCCCCTGAGGGTCTTGGACTTCAGGAAGTGTTTGTTCTTGCCAAAGGCTCTCATGATATCATCACCGGCATCAGTCCCTTCGTAATGGATAACAGCCACATATACACTGCCTTTTGAAGGCCTTCCATAGAAGATCGCGATCATTATAATGACGATAACTGCAGAAGCCACCATGAGCACATACATTCCCGCTCCTGCCGTTATTCCGCTTGTTATTGCCCAGAACAGATACAAAAGATCAAGCGGATCCTTGACGGCAGTTCTGAATCTCACGATAGAAAG
>CAMVRW010000253.1 GCA_947169985.1 uncultured Butyrivibrio sp.
GGGTGAGGTGAACTCGCATTAGCGATAAGCCAGGCCCTTACTGCCACGATACAGCTGCTTTTATTATACAGCTGCTTGGTGATAAATAAAGATTAAGATATATAGTTATGATGGGCTCAAAACAGCTCATTCATTGAGAAAACATAGCTCAGTTCCGGGTATCTCCTCCACGCAAGTGGCTGCCTTAGTTCTGACAGCACCTCTTCCGATAGCGTATGTATAAATGCCAGAGCTTCAGCAGCCCTTTTAAGGACATCCTGCATCTTACATATCTGGGCTGATGCTGTTTCTTCGGTGTTCTTCCACTTGCTGATAACGCTCCTTAGAAGACGCATGTCACGTTCGATTATCTTTTTCGGATCAATCAGTCTTTTCTCTTCACGGCGCTTCTTTGACGCAAGTCTTCTGGCTTCAGCCTCCTCATCCGCATAGCGGCGTCTGACTTTCTTGAGATCGCCTCCGGTCATCATAACTGATGCAGGTACCCCGAAATAGTTATCAAGAGGATAAACACCGGTTGTTGCATACTGATAAAACTCCTCAGGTGTAAGTCCGGCAAGGTCATATTGATAGTGCTCGGAATTATAGGCCATCAGATATCCGGAGACAAGTGTCCTTGCCGACTCATAATCCCTGCATAGTGCTACCATGTCCAGAATGGCAGTTTTCAGCCTGCCAAAGAAGCTTTCCATAGGTGAATTATCCTGTGAATTCCCTCTGGCGGATACAGACTGGATAAAGCCGTCATCCTTAAGCATCTGAGAAAAAGTTGTTGCCAGATACTGGCTTCCCTGGTCGTGATGTACATAGACCTCATCCGATCTCATCAGATCTGTGAGTTCTGATGCATGGTCATCCATCATTGCCTTATAAGCTTCCCTGACAAGTTCAACTGACATATATCTGCCTATGCTCCATCCAAGATTCTCCCTTGTATAGGCATCCCTGAACACGCACAGATAGAAAGGTGTTCTGTACTCGCCATAGTAAAGGTATGTTATATCAGAAAGGACAACCCTTCTGGGGCCTATGAAGAAGTCCTGGTTTACTGCATTGGCAGGAGCCGCGCACACATGATTATGCGACGCCTGATGCTTATAAGCATCCTTATGAGGCATCTGTGCCTGTATATTCATTTCCTTCATTAGCGCAGCTATCTTCTTGGTATTGACTGTGATCCCATACCTTCTGAACAATTCTACACGGAAGGTTCTCTTTCCTGGCACCACACCGTTTCTGGCGATGATCACCCTTCGCATTTTTTCCTTGATGGCATCACGCTCAGCTTTCTTCTCAGCCTGTTTGCCAAAGATATCGTCCCGGCGTCCTTTCCATGCATAATAGCCCGAATCAGACACACCGAACATCCGTAAGCATTCAGATGTATTATAGCCGCCAACTCTTGCTTTCTGCCTGTTTATGAAGGCGTCCACCATGGCAAATCTGTCAGCACAGATCTCCTTTTCCTCGATTATGTAAAGAACTCCTCCAATTCGGATCGGATTTTTTTTTGAGCCAAAAGCATTTCTTCAAGGTAATGGTTACGTGCTATGAGGTATGCTCGCTCTTCTTCAGGTGTCAGATCCCCCATCTGTTCTCTTGGCACTGAGCCATCATAGCTGGACTCATCTACTGTAAAGAGCTTGTTGTCCTTAGCCTTCTGCATGACACGCTTCCCCGCTGAATTAGCGCGGTCTTCGCCAAGGATATTTGTATCAAAACCAAGGGCATTATAGGCCTGAACATAGGTCATGCCTTCATCATGAATCTTCTTATACAGCGCGATGTCAAAATCTTTAGAATAAAAGAGTCTGTCTTCCTTGAATCCTGTGACAAACTCATTATCAAGGAACGGAATGATCTTGTCATCAGGCCTGTCGCTCCCGTCCTCATACTTGTACTTCTTTGAATGATCCACCAGTTTCATTATCTTTTCCCCCAATACTTTTCTCTGTAAACTCCCGGTATTCTTTTGCGGCTTTGTGGGCATTTTCTGCCGACTGTCTCTTCATCTCTTCATATCGATTTTCTTCGACAGCTAGATACTCAGAGAACTCCGCATCAGTCATGCCTTCAAGGTACTTTTCATACTCTGCAGGCGTCATTCTTCCCCTGTCCCACATACCTCTTTCATTATTATAGTAATAGCTGTATTCATCAATACATTTCTGTAATTCTTCCAGAGTTTCACATTTCTCATAGTGACACTCATCCTTGAAGTGTCCAAAAAAAGATTCCTGAACAGCATTGTCCCAGCAGTTTCCCCTCCGCGACATGGACTGCTGAAGCTTTCGTTCAACCACTGCAGCCTGAAAATCATCAGTCATGTATAAGAGCCCCTGATCGGAATGCAGTATCGCTCCGCTCTTAGCAGGATAAGAATCCATGGCCTCAAGTGTATCAAGCGCCAGTTGCAGGTCATTGTTCTCACTCACAATAAAGCACACCAGTCTGCCGGTCACAGGATCCACAGATGCTGAGCCATAGGCTCTAAGATCATCCCCGTAGTCAAGGTATGTTACGTCCGTAAGCCGTACTTCGTTGGGCCTGTGAAGCCTGAATCTCTGCATTAAGAGATTAGCCTTTCTGTTCCTCTCCATGAGTTCCTTCATGGCTTTTCTGTTCTTACTGGGGTGTCTTATTGTGGTCCGTATTCCATACTTGTTCATCAGTCTTCTAATCCGGTACATGCTGAAAGTCTGCCCTGCCACTCTTGGCATAAGCATATATACCTGACGTATTCCTTTTTCGAAACCTTTGTATTCAAGCACTTTTCGAATTATCACTATATCTTCCTCATCCTTGTGATTCCTGGTCGTACTTCTGATTCCATAGTTCTCATCATTAAGAAGGGCATAAAAGATACTTTTTGACATCCCCATCAGTTCAAGAATCTTTTTTCTGGAAAAGTATCCCCATGGATCACGCGGAAGATCATCTATCCATCTGCAGATTCTGCGCCGACCACCAACTTCAGTCGACCTAAACATCATCCCCAGCCCGCCAAAGCCATCCTTTACCGCCCGAAACATCGCTGTGGCTCGTTTTCTTTGTATTGCAATGACTTCTCCGGCACATGAAAAATCTTCCTTCCCTACAGGTTTCCAGCCTGCCAGCAAAGCGCTGATTCGCATTTTACTAGCGGTATTTACCAGAGATTCATCTATCCCATATATTTCCAACACCTTTGACAGAGGCATTGGAATGACATAAGCCTCGTTATAGAAAGCTTCCGTCATGTACAGGCTTCCTCGAGTTATTGTTTTAACATAAGGATGTGACAACAGACATGCAGATGACACTTCAATAGGATGTTCTGCTACGTCAGTCCCCTCAGATGCGGCATAATCAGCTTCCATTTCCGATTTGAACTCCAGTTCCAACCTGTGAATTCTGTTATATCCCACATCAAGAGGATCCAGACCATTACAGCTCATCATGTCTTCAATTGATACATCAGGATAGGCATCCTTCAGTTTCTGCCGAAATCCCGGGTCTATTGTTATTCCAAATCCTTTTTGTTTTCTATAAAACTTACCGGATAAAATCAGAGGATTGGTCTCCTTGTAACCAGGCTCTCTTTCAGGATGGGTTTTGCATCGTGGGATAGGATAACCGCCAGTGGTGAATGCTGTACTGATATCTTTAATTGTTAAGCTAAAAAGATCCTGCTCTAGTATATCAACCTTTTCCAATTCGTTTTTGATAGTATCCGGCGTAGGTCTGACTTTCCATTTTTCAAACAGTTCTATTCTGAACTGAAGTGTAAACTCTATACCCTTATAATTCACAGATTCGACAACCGGATTTGATTTTAGCTTTTCAACATTTATCCTTCTGGGCCACGACATCAGATCCAAAGTATGCACCTCCTGACAATAAAAAATACCCAGACAATGGGTATTCAACTGTCATGTTGAAGTCCATCATCTGGGTATCATTTTATTTCAGATATGGGTTAAGTCAGTTTTTCTTCCTACAGCAGGCTCGCAGCTCCAAT
>CAMVRW010000254.1 GCA_947169985.1 uncultured Butyrivibrio sp.
ACAGAATAAAGCAGTTGATCAGTAGTCCAATTTGAAACGGCACAGGATCCACAACGGCCATTGTACCTTCCACATAGAAGTATGCAAAATGCCATATTGCCCAGGACACAAAGGTGCATAAAGTTGCAAGCACAAAGCCCCAGCGCTCCGACTAGATATAGATTAATAGCTTTGTTACGACTCATTAATTCCCCCAAATAGACATCCGTATTGCCTAAAACCTAGCAAATACGCCTAATTTCATAATCAATCAGTTTATATATCCAGCTGTCCAAATCGAAAAAGACAAAGCCCGCTTTCTTAGCCTTTTCTGTGTTAAAGGTAAGTGAATCTGTAAGTCCATTAAACGGCGCAGCGTCACCATTTTCATCAAGAACTGCCTTTTTACCAAGCTTCTCTTCGGCATAGCTTATGATCTCTGAAATCTTCACAGCCCCGTTAGAGCAACCATTAACAGCGCCGCTAATCTGATGATCAACAAGATAAGCTATAAATTCTCCAGCTTCTTTTTCATGGATAAAAGACATTGCGCAGTCAAGATCATCCACGAGCATTGGTTTCTCATCCCTTATGTGTTCCAAATAAAAGCGAAGTCTTCCTGTATAATCATTCTCTCCAAGAACAACTGGATATCGCACAAACGTACAAGCAGAAGGCTCCATGTATTCTAAGACAGCCCTCTCAGCGTTTCGCTTTGTCTTTTCGTAATCAGGGAGTCTGTCCATCCACTCCAGTGGATACTCGCTTGTCACAAACTCATCCTCGCTTATATTAGCGTGTTCCTTGGGATACACAGAGCAGGTGGACATCTGTATATATCGATCACAGCTGACATTTTCCAAAAGAGCTTTCACATCATTAGAGCCGTAGGCAATCTTATCGATGATCACGTCAAACTTCTGGTTTGCAAGAGCTCTTTTAACACTGGATGAATCCATACGATCAAGCACCACGTAACTTACATCTCCAGCGAAATCAACCTTCGCATTTCCTCTTGTGGCAATGGTCACATCATGCCCCTGTGCCAGCAAAGCGTTTACCATTGGAATACCGAAATATCTTGTCCCACCAACAACCAGTATTTTCATAAATTCTCCCTGTAAGTCTTATTTTTATAAAACCCTTTTTATTCTGGTAAAAAACTCTTTTTCATCTTCATGGTGAATATAAGCGCCATTCTTAAGCTGGACCTTAAGTGACGCTGGATTATCCTTATGGACTGACATGTAAATCTCTTCCTCAGGGATGATAGTCCAGGCTTTTTCTATTGTTAGTTTGAGTCCTTCGCTGGCATATCCTCGTCCGCGATATTCTTTCCTAATGCCGTAGGCTATGTGCCCGGCTCCGTTTACAAGCGACTCGCATAAATGATGACGGATCCTAAACAAGCCAACAATCGTATTATCGTCCCATAGGAAAAATTCAGTCCCCGGAACGTGCCCTGGTTTAACGCCTATTCCATTAGACTTATTTATGTAGCCTGGAAGAATTCGTCCCATAAAATCCTCATAGCTACAGCCAAAATTGCTGTTAGTAAAGCCATTCTCGTCTTCTGGTAACTGTCTTATAAAGTCATATTCTTTTTCCGCATCATCGAGATTTGCTGCTTTTAAGTAAATCATTATTGTCCTCTTCTTTCTGTGAATTTCTCTTTAGCATAATTCATTGTTTGTCTTTAATAATTCCGCCTTTGATAATTCTTAGTCGCGTTTAATACTATAGTAGGTGAGGTCTCGCTCCTGACCAAGATAGACCATTTCCTTCTCAACAAAGTGGTCGTAGGTCATTCCGCACTTTTCCATCACGTGCTTGGAGGAATCATTTCCTGTAAAGAAGGATGCGTAAACGGTTTTGAATTTCTTTTCCTCAAGACAAAATTCTATGAACCGCTTCACGGCCTCTGTACCATAGCCACGTCCCCAGTATTCTGAGCCAATTCCATAGCCGATTTCACAAGCCTCCCCGTTATCATCAAAATATAGAATTATGCCGATAAGCCGCCCAGTTTCCTTGAGCCTTATGGCATACATGCTGTCCCTGTCCACATACGGAGTGACATCCATGTCCTTAATATCCTCAACGTAGGTGCAAACAAAGGTTTCAAGCACCTTTCTGTCGTGGGATATATTGTGAAAGTAATCCTCTTTATCAGATGCCTTGATGGCATCAATCACTAATCTCTCTGTCTCCATACATTATCTACCTGCGCATCCATGGCAGGCCCCTTTCATTCTTTATCAAATAGGAACCTGACTATCATTTTCCTTTCATCATCTGTCAAAAAGTGCATATGTCCTTCCGTGAACGCCATGGTGACGGGGCAATGTCCACTTTATTCAACATTATACCCATGAAAGAAGCGGTCTACAATCAAATAATGACCGTAAACCGCCTATATTAACACATTTTATATATTATGAATTTCATTTTTTCCTGAGTACCAGGATTCCGTTGGCTTCAAGAGTGCCCTTGCCGTCTGCGTCCTCGTTCCACTTACGGGAGTATACAACCTCCTCGAAGCTGCTGATATCTATGGTTACATCCGACTCCTCACAATTAAGATATACCTGAAGGCTCTCGTTTTCCCCTAGCTTCTCATAGGATATCACTCTCTTGCTGGCGATATCGTTAGGGAAGTGGAAGTTCCTGCTCTTGCAGGACTGAAGGCTCTTTCTCATGCTGATGAGCTTCTTCATCTCGCCGATCTCGATAGCTTTTTTACCAGAATCTATCTCCTCCCAAGGCATGCATCTCCTGCAATCAGGGTCGAATCCGCCCTCCATGGCAACCTCTGTGCCGTAGTAGATACATGGACTTCCTGGCATTGTGAAAAGAACTGCCAGCTGCTGGTAAAAGACATCTATATTGTTCTGGGCTTTATCCAAAAGTCTGTTGGTATCGTGAGAATCCAGCAGGTTGAAAAGAACGTCGTTGACCTGTGAATAGTACATGGTAAAGCATCTGTTAATGTCGTATTCGAAGGTCTCTCTTCCCCTGTTCTTGTAGACCCAGAAATCCGCAATAGCAGTAGAGAGCGGATAGTTCATAACTGAATCATACTCATCTCCGTGTAGCCATGATATTGAATCATGCCAGATTTCTCCCAATAGATAAAAATCATCCTTTATGTGGCTTGTCATGTATCTAACAGCCTTAAGGAAAGAATGAGAAATCTCGTTACCAACGTCGAACCTGAGACCATCTATATCAAAGGTCTCGATCCAGAATCTGATGATATCCAAAAGATAGTCCTGAACCTGAGGATTGCTGGTGTTAAGCTTGGGCATATATTCTGCAAAGGCAAAAGAATAATATCTTCCATCCTTGGTATCTCTTCCCTGCTCCACTGGCCATTTGTTGACCATGTACCAGTCGGCATACCGGGAAGCCTGTCCCTTTTCAAGTACATCAATCCACATTGGATGGTCACTTCCGGTGTGGTTGAATACCGCATCCAGCATGACTCTGATGCCCATCTCATGAGCTTCCCGAACCAGGAGCCTTAAGTCATCATTAGTTCCAAAGTGAGGATCAACCTTCTTGTAATCTCTTGTGTTGTACTTGTGATTACTGTGAGCTTCAAAAATAGGATTGAGGTATATTCCTGTGATTCCAAGATCTCTTAAATATGGAAGTCTGTCCCTTATTCCCTTAATGTCTCCGCCGTAGTAATCATGAAAATTCTCTACTTTTTCATACTTCCATGGAAGGACATTTTCAGGATCTATACTCTTATCTCCATTGCAGAATCTCTCAGGGAAAATCTGATACCACACTGTATCATTAACCCAGGAAGGAGTTTTGCAGACATCAGCAGGATTCATCCATGGCATTATGAAATAAGAAAGTGTCTTACCTTCCTGATTCATCTCCTCTTCAGTAAGGAAGCCGTCCTCAAAGAAGAACATGCACTCATCGCCGCTATGAAGTTCAAAGTAGTATTTGCATCTCTTATACTCTGGGCACAATGTGGTTGTCCACCAGATGTGATTCTTGAGG
>CAMVRW010000255.1 GCA_947169985.1 uncultured Butyrivibrio sp.
CGCTTCTCTTAAGGAAGCGCTTAAGGTAAGACTTGATTTCTTTGGTTCAAAGGGCTGCACTGTTACGGATCACGCTCTTGAGTACGTTATGTACCGCCCTGCTACCGAGGAAGAGGTTGAGGCAATTTTTGCAAAGCGCCTTTCAGGAAAAGAGCTTTCGAAGGAAGAAGATCTTAAGTACCAAACAGCCTTCATGCTGTTTGAGGGCGAAGAGATTGCAAAGAGAGGCTGGGTAATGCAGCTTCACTTCGGATGCAAGCGCGACAACAACACACCTAAATTTGAGAAACTCGGTCCTGATACAGGATACGATACAATAGATGCTTATTATCCAATGGGTGAGATGGCAGATTTCCTTAATGCCCTCCACTCCAAGAATGTTCTTCCTAAGACCATTCTTTACAGCTTAAATCCTAATGATAATAAGATCATCAACACCACTTTAGGTTGCTTCTGTGAGGCTCCTTTCATTGCTAAGGTTCAGCAGGGAAGCGCATGGTGGTTCAATGACAGCAAGTTCGGTATGGAAGAACAGCTTAGATGTGTAGCTGAGTCCAGCAACCTTTCAGGTTTTGTAGGAATGCTTACCGATTCAAGAAGCTTTACTTCCTACACAAGACATGAGTATTTCAGAAGGATACTGTGCAATTATCTTGGCACACTTGTTGAGAACGGTGAATATCCTGAGGAAGGACTTGATGTACTCGGACAGATAGTTTCAGATATCTCCTACAATAACGCAGTAAGATATTTTGATTTTCCTTTAGAGGTTAAATAATTAATGGGAAACCAGATGACAATCTATGACATCTCCAAAAAGGCCGGGGTTTCAATTGCTACCGTATCCCGAGTGCTTAATGGCAGCACCAACGTTAAGCCCCGTACCCGTAAGAAGGTCATGGACATAATTGATCAATATGGATATAAGCCAAATGCATTCGCTAGAGGACTTGGCCTTAACTCAATGAAGACCATAGGTATCCTTTGCGCTGATGCATCTGACCTTTATCTTGCCAAAGCTATTTATTATATTGAGCAGAACCTTAGAGAGAATGGGTATAACTCAGTCCTTTGCTGTACCGGATATGAGATGTCTTCCAGACAGAAATCCCTTAATCTCCTGCTTTCCCAGCATGTTGATTCCGTTGTCATGATAGGTTCCAACTTCATCATGAACAATCCTGAGGATAACCAGTATGTAAGAGATGCAGCTGCATCAGTACCGATCATGCTCCTTAATGCTGATTTCGACTGCTGCAACGTATACTGCACACTTTGCGATGATTATAAGGCAACCCAGGATGCTACAGAGCAGATGATCAGAAGTGGAATCAAGGATATCCTTTATCTCTACAACAGCAATTCCTATTCCGGTCTGAAGAAGCTTGCTGGTTACCAGAATGCTCTTTTAACAAATGACATAAGCCTTAAGAAGCAGCTTCAGCAGTGCTTTAAGGGCAGCCACGAGGATATTGATGCTGTTAAGAATTTCGTTGAGTCCCTTTACAACAAGGGCCTTAAGTTCAGCGGAATCGTAACAAGTGATGATTTTCTTGCTGTAGGCGCCATGAACTTTGCAAGAGCCAATCACATCAAGGTTCCATCAGAGCTTCAGATTGTGGGATACAACAACTCAATCCTCTCCCACTGCAGCGAGCCTGAGCTTTCATCAATAGACAACAGGCTTGAGGATATGTGCATCCAGCTGGTAAAGACCCTTATCGGTACTCTTTCCCAGAACGAGATGCCACAAAAGACCATCTTCTCCGGAGAACTGGTTAAGCGCGGATCTACATCATTCTAATTGCGGATACAAAAAGAGACTGAATCGTTATCTGATATGATTCAGTCTCTTCTTTGTTTGTGTCAATTAAAGCTCAGATGTGCAATGAGGACATCTGGTTGCCTCTATATTGATCTCACTCTTGCAGTGAGGGCAGATCTTTGTTGTTGCAGGTGCTTCTGCCTCTTCCTTGGCAAACTTGTTGCTGATGTTGTTCATGGTCTTAACCAGGAAGAAAATAACAAGAGCCATTAATATGAAATTGATCACTACTGTAATGAAGGTTCCATAGTTGAGAGTTGCAGCTCCAGCCTCTTTGGCTGCCTCCAGTGTTGCATAAGAGCCTCCATCAAGAACAACGAACTTATTATTGAAGTCGATACCGCCGGTTAAAATGCTTATAAGTGGCATGATGATGTCATCTACAAGTGATGAAATGATCTTCTGGAATGCACCACCGATGATAACACCGACAGCCATATCCATTACATTTCCACGCATGATAAACTCACGAAATTCCCCAGCAAGACCTTTGCTTTTAGCAGTTGCGTTTTTGATTTTTTCTGTCATGATATTCTCCCTCTTTTCTTAATACTTTTGTTCATACACTCTTGAAATTATAGCACACATTTTATAGAATAAAATAGTCGCGCAGGATTAGTACATCGGTAGTATGTTAGCTTCCCAAGCTGAAGAGGCGGGTTCGATTCCCGTATCCTGCTTTATAACGAGCAATGCAAAAATGCATCCGTAAGCAAATGTCATGTTTACATGATCAGTTGTTTACGGATGCATTTTTATAGTGCGACAAGCACGGCTTGGGATTGCATCGCAATCCCAAGATGCATTGCTCGTAATAAAGCAGTATACATGCGCGACTACGCGGCTTAGAATTGCTCTGCAATTCTAAGATGCATCGTTTGAACAAGCAGGATATCCAGATGCGCCAGCGCCGCTTAGAATTGCATCTCTTCTTCGGTAATCTTTTCCAAATCCTTATTTTCCATATCCTCAATATCTCACCTCAAACCCTCTTTCATCCTCTACAACCTGCATCACAGTTTTATCCACGTAAGAAATATCAATATACCTTCCCTGATTCAGCGCCCTGATAAATGCATCTATAGCATCATTATCCCCCTGGACTTCACAGGTAACAGAACCATCATATTCATTTCTGACATATCCCGTCAGCCTGTACATACTAGCAGCATGTCTGGCAGTATAGCGGAATCCTACTCCCTGTACAGAGCCGTAGAATTGGAGTCTATATCTTTTCATTTCTAATTCACTTCCCATTTCACTTAAGCCCTACTTCAGATACTTGTTCAATGAAAAGAGATTATTCTTTGCATCGTTATAGCCAAGCCAGTACAGATTCCCAAGCTTATTCATATTGCTTTCAACTCTCTTAACCGTAACATGTTCCGATGGTGCTATAACGAATATCCTGCCTTCTTCCTCAAGTCTGTCAATCTCATCACATTCCTTGTTATAGTCAGCATTCATGCTCATGAGTTTTCCTGCAAATTCAGGAAAGTCTTTGTAGAATCTCTCAGCATAACTCTTGGAGGATTCCTTTTTTCTAAAGCCTCTCTCCCTGGTCTTAATGACTACGATATTCTCATAGCCCTGTTCAAGAGCCCATCTATAGGGAATATGACAGCTGCAGCCACCATCCAGGCACCTTTTTTCATCAACCTCAACCATAGGTGAGACATAAGGCATTGATGCTGAAGCTTTTATGGCCTTAAGAATATCCTTGCATTTGCCCTTTTCAAAGTATACCGGCTTACCTGTATCACAGTCTGTAGCAACAGCGATAAAGCGTCTTTGAGGATCATAGAACGTGTTCTCATCAAGGGTTCCAAGTCCCAGTTTTTCGTCAGGCCTTAAGGCAAAATCGATATTTAAAGGACTATGCGCTTGGATCATAGCCTGAGCACCAATATATTCAGAATCATGTCTATATGTAAGATTGCACCTTGCAGACCTTCCAATCTGTCCTGATGCATAATTAAGTGCAGCCATAGCACCAGCGCTAACCCCAATGACACACTCAAAGTTAAGGTTGTTCTCCATGAAGAAATCCATAACGCCCTGGTTATAAAGTCCTCTGAAAGCACCACCTTCAACAACAAGGCAGCCCTTTGTAAGCTGCCCCCTTGCGTGTCCTGTAGGTAT
>CAMVRW010000256.1 GCA_947169985.1 uncultured Butyrivibrio sp.
AACACGATTTCGCGCTACATAAAGAAGAGAGATAAAGTAAAAGACCCATATCAGTGGGCAAGAGTAAGGAACTAAAAAAAGGCAGCGGATTACTTTGTAGTCCGTTGCCATTTTCTATGTGTGAATTATGCCATTTCGGCAATTTCCAGAAGAAGCTTTTCTGTGTCATTCCAGCCAAGGCAAGGATCTGTAATGGATTTACCATATACGCCTTCGCCGATCTTCTGGCAACCTTCCTCAATGTAACTTTCAATCATTACACCTTTTACAAGACTCTTGATATCAGGATTAAGGCTTCTTGAATGAAGCACCTCTTTTACAATACGGATCTGCTCCTTGAACTGCTTGTTGGAGTTGTTGTGGTTAGCATCAATGATGGCTGCAGGATTGATGATCTCTCTTTGCTGGTAGAGCTTTAAGAGGAGACTTAAATCCTCGTAGTGGTAGTTAGGAATAGACTGTCCATGCTTGGTGTTAGAACCTCTCAGAACACAGTGTGCAAGAGGGTTTCCATTGGTGTTAACTTCGTAGCCTCTGTAAACGAAGGTGTGAGGCTGCTGAGCTGCATAAACAGAGTTGAGCATTACGCTTAAGGTTCCACTGGTGGGGTTCTTCATTCCGGCAGGAACGTCAAAGCCACTGGCTGTCATACGGTGTTCCTGATCCTCCACTGAACGTGCTCCGATTGCCACGTAGGAAAGGATATCTGCCACATAGCCCCAGTTCTCAGGGTAGAGCATCTCATCTGCTGCAGTAAGACCTGACTCCTCAATGGCTTTGATCTGCATGTGTCTCATGGCAACAAGGCCTGCTCTGAAGTCTGTCTTTCCCTCGGGATCTGGCTGAGAGGTGATTCCTTTATAGCCGTCACCTGTTGTACGTGGCTTATTGGTATATATTCTTGGAATCAGGATAAGTCTGTCCTTTACCTTTTCATTGAGCTTTCCAAGGCGTGACACGTAGTCGCATACTGCATCCTCGTTATCGGCGGAGCAGGGGCCTACGATCACAAGGAATTTATCACTTTTCCCAGTGAAGACATCAGTGATCATGGCGTCTCTTTCCTTTTTAAGAGCTGTGAGCTCCTTGCTTAATGGAAACTCGAATCTTATCTCATCCGGTGTGGGAAGCTTCTGTATATATTCAAAAGACATTGAAATAACCTCCAAAAAATGATTCGTGTTACACTATAACACTTTAAACTGGAAAAGTAAAGCGCATTTTACGAAGAAATTACGCGCATTTCCTCTTTGTTTAATCCATATAAAGCTGCGATTTTGCTCTCGAGTTGAAGCTGCGCCTTCTCGTGTTCATAAGCTTTGGCCAGCTCTTCAATCTCTTTTCTGACATTTGGCTCACACTTTGCCAGTGGAAGGGACTCTAAGTAGGAGCGGAGCACCTTCATATTCCGAAAGCTCTTTTTATAGTAGAAACTAAGAACTCTGGAGTTCAAAAGAGCCATGATGTAGGCTGCAGAGTACCCCTCGACATGCGGAATTATAATGTTGGCGCTGTTAAGGGACAGCGTTTGTTTGGTGTCCAGTGCCACAATCGGCTCATCTGCAATGAAGCGGTAAAAGAGCTTTTCGTCAGCTCTGTACATTTGTATAGGTGCGCATTGCTGGAAAGTCTCAGGCTTGAACTGCACAAAGCTTGTGGCTTCTTTTATGCGATACTTCCCAATGTCTTTTCCCTTTAGGATGGGCTCAAATCCCTTTTTTTGCGCACTTTTCAGGAGAGTGCTGTTTGATCCTGTGACAATTCCAAGGGCAAAGTCAGCGTTATCTTTTAATGTGAAGTGAGGGACGTTCTGGATCTTTTCTAAAAGCGTATATTCAGCATTATCGCATAGTATGTGGAAGCTGTCCGCTGTAATCCTGTCGTCCCAGGCAGTAAATTTTGTTATGATAGTTAACTGCGATGTGCTACTTGTGCCTATGTTTTTGCTTGCTTTACCGTTTGCGCAAGATAATCCATGCTTCTCTTCGCGGTCGGCTGAAAGTCTGCGCTTCATCTGCTCAAAGGATACTGTGATATCTGATCTTCCTAATAGGCGGAGCCCCAGATTTGCAGAATTGGTCTTTTCGCTTGGATCATAATGTCTTTGCAAGGTTAGGATCACGCTTGGACACTGAACTTTATCAAATACTTCGTTCAGATATACAAGGGAGGAAACGGAGGCGTTCTCAAGAATGAAGTTTCGTATCTCTCTGTGCATATCTGCCCCCAGTATCGTCTCCGGAAGAAGGAATGACAGCAAGCCACCTTCATTCAGGCTTTCAAGGGCTTTCTCCACAAAAAGAGAGAAGGATTCAGGCATCTTTCCGCCCTGATAGGAACTGTAGTTTTGACTTATCAAGGCGATTTCATCCTTGGAGTACACGTAGCCCCAGGGAGGATTCCCCAGAATTACATCAAAGCAAAGCTCATGCGATCTAGATTTAAGTGCAGCATCTGCTAAAGCCCTTGTGTGATTATTCACCAGCAGTGAATCCGCTGGATGCCCATCTGTCAGCAGGAAATCCCTGCACTTAATGTTGTTCTTTATGTTATCGAGTTCCTCTTGTGTCGCAATAGAATACTTTAAGGCAAGATTAATCCTTGCGATAAAAACCGCTGTCTCATCGATGTCGTAGCCATAAACATGCGTGAGAGGAACATCTTCTGGAAGTCTGATGAGGAAATTTCCTGTTCCGCAGGCCGGATCGCAGTATGTCCGAAGCAAATTCGCAGTTTCAATGGCATGGTCGCTGCCAGTAAGCACTGGATCGACGTCTCCGAATGTTGAATCGCTGTATGCATCAGCAGTTATCTCCGCTATAAGCCGGTCCACCACAAAATAAGGAGTGTAGTAGGCTCCGGTATTTTTCTTGTCACGAAGCCCACGAAGAGACAGATATAGCATCCCAAGCAAATCTTCGCCATAGACATACTCAAAAGCTTTGGCGAGGCCATCAATCAAAGACGAAAAACCAAAGGGCTCAAGTAGCTGCCTTGATATTGCAGAAGGAATTCCTCGAAGGTCCAAAAGCTCTTTTGCCACGGTGCCAATAACTGCAGGAATCAGGGAATCCTCGGAAAGGCCAAGATCCCCAACACTCTCCAACAGCTCTTTTGCCAAAGAGTAATTAGGTGATTCGCTTGAAATGTAGGTTTTAGGAAAGAAACGACCATTTAATCTGGTCTTATTGCGACGGCTTTTAAGAAGGTCAGAGGTTTCCAGTGACTTATGGAGAGCCAGGATATCTTTTTCCCAAAAAGAAAGGGGAGAAGTGGAGAAAACTTTGATCTTACCAAGCTTCGCCCAGTTTCTTACTGTGGCCTCTGAGATTCCCAGTAGTTCAGAGACCTGTCGGGTACGAAGCACCTTGTCAGAATTATGAAGTTTCCACTTGTTAACAGTTTCTTTTTTCATAAGAATATTTTCCTTGCTGGCCGCAGATTTTGCAAGTGCATTAGAGCGAATATTGGTGTATAATTCAACAGGTTTGAAAAAATAAGTGCAGGGGAGCACAGGTAAGAAAAAATGAGTAACATGGACAATTCAACAGGAAACAGATTCTTAGTAGGATTGGCGATGGCTGGTATCGTCATTGTGTCTTTGGTGGGGGGATTTAAGTTTGCCACCAGAAATGAACAGGTGGACCAGAAGTTCAATGAGGTGGGCACAAAGGCAGCGGACTACGCCAACGACACATGGGGGATCAAAGCTCCTGAGATAGATATTAAGCTTCCGGAGGTGGACCTTAATCTTCCAATCCGTGAGGATGATGAGGACAATGAAGAGGATGTGGACGAGGCAATTCGGAAGGATGCAAACTTTGCCTACACCATTCCTGAAAAGAGAAGCTACGATGGTCCAAAGGTCTATGCGGTGGACAAGTACCTCTATAATTCGGAAGGCAAGGTGGATGATGAATTCGCTGAAAACGCCACCTATGCACTTCATTTTTATGCT
>CAMVRW010000257.1 GCA_947169985.1 uncultured Butyrivibrio sp.
ACTCCGCTTCCGGGTTCCAGAGGTTCAAGAAGAAGATGTACCTCTGCATAGTGACGAAGGGGCTCATAGTGACCAACGCCCTCCACCGGTGCAACTATTGTTTCCTTATATACAATGTGTCCCGGACCAAACTTCACGTCCAGGTCAAATCTGCTCTTTATGAGGTGCTTAAGGATCTCCTTCTGAACTTCACCCATGATCTGAACCTCAAGATCCCCGGTCTTTTCATGGTGATGCACCAGAAGCATTGGTTCTTCTTCCTCAAGGAGTTTTAGCTCTTTATATACCTTTACAGGATCAGCCTCCTCAGGAAGGATAAGGGTTGATGAAAGAATTGGAGCAAGCACTTCAGAATTATCTTCTCCCTTGCAGATTCCAAGGCCTTCTCCTGCCCTTGTTACGGAAAGTCCCAAAACAGCGCAGATCATTCCCTCTTCTGCCTCCTGAATGGCAGTAAACTTCTCTCCAGAGTAGAGCCTTATCTGGTCAATCTTTTCATCCCCGATCTGATCTCTTACCTTCAGCTTTCCACTGATTATCTTCATGTGAGTTAGCCTTGCTCCGTTACTGTCACGGCTTATCTTAAATACTCTGGCGCCAAAATCAGCTCCCCCACGAATAGACGGAGCGTAAACTGATATCAGCTCCAACAGCTCTTTTACCCCTTCCATTTTAAGGGCAGAACCAAAGAGAACCGGGAAACACTTCCGGGCAGCTATTAGCTCTTTTGCCTTGGCCTTATCAGGAAGCTGTCCCTCCAAAAAAGCTGCCAGCACATCATCATCACAGACCGCCAGCTCCTCCAGAAAGTCATCATCATCAAACCCGTTTCCAAAATCCACCATGTGCTGGTGGAGATTATCTTTGAGTTCTGTTAAGAGTTTTGTCCTAGACTCATGGACATCAGACAGCTGATCCATCTTGTTTACAAAAAGAACTGTGGGCACTTTGTAGTGATCAAGAAGCCTGAATAAAAGCTTCGTCTGACTGGTGACACCGTCTGCTGCGCTCACCAAAAGAACAGCCATGTCAATCACCTGGAGGCTTCGCTCCATCTCAGGTGAAAAATCAGAATGGCCGGGAGTATCAAGAAGAGTAATTGTGGTATCACCATTTTCAAGGATTGCCTGCTTGGAAAAAATAGTGATCCCACGGGATCTTTCCAGCTCGTAGGTATCCAGGAAGGTGTCCTTGTGATCGACCCTGCCCATGGACCTTATGGCACCGGAAAGATATAAAAGCCCCTCGGAAAGCGTGGTCTTACCTGCATCCACGTGGGCCAGAATTCCTATCGTAACCTGTTTTTTCATCAGATACCTGCCTCTTTGAGGATTTCCTCCACGTTGTCGAATTTTGCAGCAAAGGCCTTCCACATGGTTTCGTTCAGGATCTTGCTCTCTTCACCATAACCGAACCTTTGAGGGATCACCCTGGTCACCTCATTGATGTCCTGAGCAATCCTTACTGCTGCCCCGTTATCACTCATGGGAAGAGCCCCGAAAAGAGTAGTCTTGTAGGACCTGGAGCTTAAGCAGCTGTCAATAAAATAGTCCGCAAATTCATTAAGGTCCTCTTCCCCATAGATAAGGGTCTCAAGGTGAAGACTCATCTCTTTTGCAAGCTTTCGTGAATTCAATATATTTATGCTGGTCTGACCAATAACCTGGATCATGAGCCAGGCGTTCATTTTTGATTTAAATCTTTCGTCATT
Source organism: uncultured Butyrivibrio sp. (assembly GCA_947169985.1). Taxonomy (GTDB): domain Bacteria; phylum Bacillota; class Clostridia; order Lachnospirales; family Lachnospiraceae; genus Butyrivibrio. The sequence continues at coordinate 1,712 of CAMVRW010000257.1, forward strand.
CTCGTTTCTTATGCCCATAAGCCAACATCTCCTCTAAATATTGTTGTCTAGAAAACCATTATACAATATCTATAATGGATTCTTAAAATAATATAAATTCAAATCGCAATATAGTTAATATATGGTCGCAAAATGCTATAATATTTGCACACTAGGCATATTGTTTTTTACTTGATTTTTATCTTTCGAACAGGAGACATGAAAATGAGTAATGGCGAAGAAAAAAAAGCAACCTCAACACAAAAAAAGAGCAAAAAGATAAGCAGTAAACTCTTAACGTTTATACTGCCTGTGGTTATCATCACTGTTTTTGCGCTGGTATTTATAGCTTCAACACTTTCCAAGCGCAGAATGTCTGAGATGGCTACTGAGACCCTCGAGTCCTCCATAGCAAACCAGGCAGATAATATTGAGGCATGGCTTAACGAAAATCTTACCTACTTCAATACCGTTAAGCACACCCTTGAGAGCGAAAAGCCTGCAGAATCCGATCTTCAGGAATTTTTGGATTATTACTATGGCTATAATTCCGATGCACCTAATGGTTTCTATATTGGTACATCTGATGGCAAGTTCTATAAGGCTACTGAAGCAGATCTGGCTGAAAGCAACGTAACAGACAGTACCTGGTTTAAACAGGGTATCAGCCGAATCAGGCTTGCCTATGGAACTTCATATACAAATGCTTCCGGAGATACTGTTATCAGTGCCACCGGTATTCTTAACGACGGTCAGGACGGAATAAAGGTCATGGGCGCGGACGTTACCCTTAACAAGATCATGATCATTGTAAACTCCGGTGTAAAGATGGACGGAGCAAGCTCCTTCCTTGTAGATAAAAACGATTACAAGATTCTTGCTCACCGTGATTCAAGCATTGTTGGAACCACTCTTTCCGAGAGCAATTCTAATGCTCTTCTTGCAGGTGCTGCAAAATCTATTATCAGTAGCGACCTGACCAGCAAAGAGATTGGTGATTACATGGTTGCGTTCTCGGAAGTATCCGGAACTGACTGGGTACTTGTATCCTACATTCCTAAGAACGTTATTTTGAAGACAGTATCACAGATGAGTCTCCTGCTCTTTATTGTAGGCGCTGTTGCTATCCTTCTTATAGTTATCCTTATACTGTTTGTTGTAAGAAAAGTTGTTGCACCACTTGGTTATATTTCCAATAACATTACATCTATGTCAGAAGGTGATTTCACAATTGAGATCGATCACTCCAGTGACGACGAGATTGGTGCAATGGGAAGCAAGGTTTCAGAATTTGTAGCTTCAATGAGAAACATGCTTTCACATATCAGCCAGGAGTCTGATAAGCTCCAGGAAGAATCCGATAACAGTGACAGAGTTTCTAAGACCATGTACGAAGCTTCCCAGTCTCAGGCTGAGGCTATGAAGCAGCTGAACGAGACCGTTGACCAGCTGGCAACAGCGGTTAACGATATCGCAGCCAATGCAACGACCCTTGCACAGGTTGTAGCTGACACAAGAGATAATTCAGACAAGGCTCATGAGAGCATGAAGGATACAGTTGTCATCTCCCAGAAGGGCCGTGATGATATGGAAAAGCTCAGCGTTGCCATGGATGGAATCTCAGATGCCAACGAAAGACTGGTTGAATCCATTAACAAGGTTGGATCAGCATCTGAAGAGATCACAAATATCGTTGGCATGATCAGTGAGATTGCTGAAGAGACAAACCTTCTTTCACTTAATGCCAGCATCGAAGCTGCCAGAGCAGGTGAAGCAGGTAAGGGCTTCGCAGTTGTTGCTACCCAGATTGCAAAGCTTGCCCAGACTTCTGCTGAGAGTGCTAACAATATCTCAAGCCTTATCGATGAGGTCAGAAGACTTATCGGAGATGCTGTAGGTCAGGCCAATGCCAGTGCCGACAGTATCCGCGAGAACAGCGAGCTCATCAATGTGGCTGTTGGAACCTTTGATCAGATCTATAACAATATTCAGGAATCCAATGGACTTATTGAGGCTATGATCGAAGATGTTCAGAAGGTTGATGATGTAGCCACCAACGTTGCAGCCATTTCCGAGGAGCAGGCGGCCAGTGCCGATGAGATCCTTGCAACCTCCGAGAACATGGTTGAGATGGCTAATAACATTACAAAGAGCAGTCAGGATGTGGCAGATAATTCCCACGAGCTTGCAAGTACATCCCAGACTCTTACATCCTATGTTCAGAAGTTTAAGATTTAAGGAGGCATGAAATA
>CAMVRW010000258.1 GCA_947169985.1 uncultured Butyrivibrio sp.
AGTTACAGGAGGACTTTGAGGATATAGTAGACTCCATTATCGCCTTTGATGAAATGGAAGAAGAAATGTGATATACTACCTTTGTTTTTTGGAGGTAGTGTATGAAAGAATTTGTTGATATATTTTTGAAGTATGTGCTGCCATTTATCGTGGCTTATTTTCTTAATTTAGTTCTTAATAAGGTTCTTAGTAAGGAGCTTTTAAGAGGGAAGATTCATCTCATCTTTCTTAAAGGCCTTATTCTTGCATTTATTTGGGCAGTTGCAGCCCTCACCGCTTTAAGCGGGATTCCTGCTTTTTCAAAGACCTGGGAGACAGCGATTGCGTCTTCAGGAATTGCAGCGGTGGTTTTAGGTCTTGCAGCCCAGTCCACTCTATCAAATGTCTTTTCCGGAATAGCTCTTTCTGCATCCCATTCAAGACCCTTTGATATTGGCGACAGGATCAAGATCGATTCCTATGAGCCCGGGTTTGTGGAAGACATCACCTTGAGACATACGGTTATCAAGACCTATCAGAATGAGATCATCTATATTCCAAATTCCATTGTTGGAGCCAGTACCATAGTGAACTATACACAGGAGAATTCTTTTTCCTACCCTGTCAGGGTTTCTGTAGCCTATGGCACAGATATGGACAAGGCTATGGAGGTTATGGCTACTGCAATTGAGTCTCATCCTAAGCACTACGGACCAAGACCTGTGGTTTTGTGCAAGAGCTGTGACGACAGCGGAGTGACTCTTCAGGCGCTGGTTGAGACCAAGGACTTTAAAGATAACCCAAGGGCTTGTTCTGAGTGTCTTGTGGAGATCATGAATAGATTTAAAGCAGCAGGAATCGAGATTCCATACAACAAGCTGGTGCTTTTGAACGGGGATAAGTAAAATTGGTCTTTACAAATTAGTTCCAATCTGTTTATACTACCTTGAACAAAAACTGTGATTATCTGGGAGGTGACATTACCGCATGGTTGCAGTGGTAACTTTTTAATTAATTATTTTATGGAGGCAACCAACTATGAACCAAACAAGCAACAGAACTCTTTACATTGTTCATGCGGCAGTCATCGCAGCACTTTACGTAGTGCTCACAGCAATCGCAGCAGGCTTTGACCTGGCTAGCGGCGCAATCCAGGTAAGATTTTCAGAGTGCCTTACAATTCTGCCATACTTCACAAATGCGGCAGTTCCCGGAGTTACTCTTGGATGTCTTATCGCTAACATCGTTACCGGCTCAGCAATGCCTGATGTAATCTTTGGAACACTGGCTACACTTATTGGTGCAGTAGGTTCTTATCTTCTTAGAAAGAACAGATTCCTTGTTTCTATTCCACCGGTACTTGCAAATGCAATCATCATTCCATTTGTTTTAAAATATGCTTACGGCATTGAGGGAAGCCTTGGCTTCTTTGCTCTTACTGTAGGTGCAGGCGAGATCATTACCTGCGTTATCTTCGGACAGATCCTTATTACAGCGCTTAAGCCTATCCAGGGAAAGATCTTTGGAGTGCAGTCAGACGCTGTTGCAAAGCAGAAATAATATAATAATTTAGAGGGGGTAGTATGGGAAAGCTGTATTTCAGGTATGGAGCTATGGGGAGTTCCAAGACCGCAAATGCACTGATGGTGCGCTACAATTATCTTGAGAAGGGACAGAACTGTATTCTTCTTAAGCCCGGCATCGAGGACAGGGACGGAGAAAAGACCGTCAAGTCAAGAATGGGCCTCGAGGCTGAATGTACTTTTGTTGAGGATTTCCTTGATGAGGTGGTAAATGAATGGTTTACCAAGAAGTCAGATGCATGGAAGAAGCTTGACTGTGTCCTGGTGGACGAAGCACAGTTCCTGACAGAGGAACAGGTTGACCTTTTGGCAGAGGTGGTGGATCGCTATGATCTTCCTGTTATCTGCTATGGTCTTAGAACAGATTTTACAAGCCATCTCTTTACAGGTTCTAAGCGCCTTATGGAGATCGCAAACTATATCGAAGAGGTTCCAACAGTCTGCTGGTGCGGACGTAGAGCCCACTTTAATGCAAGGGTCTGCAATGGCAAGATTGTAAGAGACGGCGAGCAGATCATGATGGGTGGCAATGAGTCCTACGTATCTGTCTGCAGAAGACACTTCCTTTCCGGCGAAGTAAACGGAGTAAGAGAAAGAGATATAAAAGAATAAAAGAAATACGCCTTCCCCCGGGAAATACATTGTAGCCTGGATCAGGCGCCTGTCAAGGACTTGCGCGAGTGCCCCTTGAGGAGCAGGGGCATCCTTGTACAGCCACCAGAATCCATGCATAAAGGTCTGTAACGGGGGAAGGCATTTTTTTGTTCAATCTACTGCCTTGCCCCTCCAGTCAGGTGACGGTTCTATTGCCTGCCTAGCCATGCTAAGCACCTCCCATGCAAAAACTTCACGCAATATCGCAAACGCTACGTCCGAAAACAGAAAAACCTATATAAAGACGTAGTATTTCCCTGTTTATTAACGTAATATCGATATCACTACGTCTCATATTAGAAAAACTCAATAACAGACGTAAGGAATGGCCGGTTTTTATCAACTAACTGATAATCACTACGTCCATAATTCCAAAAAACAAAATCCAGACGTAAGCAAAATTCTAGGTGTTCGAAATATTAGAAAAAACGACCAAAATCAACTGCTACTCTTACCGAAAGCGTAATAGAGGCAGAGCACCTAGCTGTTCCCATCATCTTCACCGTCGGCGATAGACTTCAAACGTTTCCAACAGGTTCGGGCAAGGGTGGCGGGCATTAGCCAATAACTATACCGTAGGAATTCCTGTTTATAGCATGAAAGAGGCCGGACAAACCGGCCTCTTATTACGTTGTGGTTACAATGCTGCCAGATCAACTTGTTGGACTGTGCCGACGCCTCCGCTTTCACGAAGGAAGAGGCCTGAGGCCCTGGTCATGGCTGACATCATGAAGTCGGAGTTGTGGTGGGATATCTGGGTTTCTGCGCTGCCAAGATAGATCGCACCAACATCGGACTCTTTGAGGCCAAGGAGGTTGTCTGTACCATCTTCGTTTCTGACCCAGATTCTCAGGTGGTCATAGATCTCATCATTTTCATCGATCCAACCGTTGCTGTCTTTGTCGTATGCAGCAAGATCCATAAATCCGTTCCCACTTCTGGTTCCGAAAAGTTCAGAACCATCGTTGATCCTACCGTCACCATTTTTGTCATAGGCAAGGAATCCGGAGCCGGAGCCAAGGTTTGAAACCTTTTCTTCCTTTCCGTCGCAGTCCAGATCAAAGAAGAAGGACTGGTCGCTGATGTGGGTTACGTCGGAGCTTACGTTGATCACAAGGGGATCGATGAGACTTACGGCGCTGGCAATACTCATTCCTGCATACTGGGTGAGGCGCTTGGACATGGAGAAATTCACTCCAAAATCAATGGCCCTTCCATCTTCAGTGAGAGCTGTGCCTGTGCCACTAAAGGTGGTCTCCTCCTCCTGGATGTGGGTCATGGTCACAGTTGTGACCTTTACGAAGGAGTTTGCTGACAGCATATTTGCTGTGTTTGACAGAGTGCTCTTATAGCCTTTGCTCTGGTTATCACCGCCAAAGAGCTGTAGGAGCCGAAGAATCCTGTCAAGGAGTGTAGCCCTAAGCTGAGAAATCTGGTCCTCCAGGGTGGATTCATAGCTACTTAGATACTCAGTCTTTGAGGGCTTAAGTGAGGAGTAGTTTTCGCTTCCCAGGGCAGTACCTTCCGTATCTGCCTCAGTCAGCTCCAGGGAGTCCATTTTCTTTTCCTGACTCTGAAGACTGTCAAGGAAAGACGCCCTGGTGATGGTTCCGCTTTGCACAGTCAGGGTATTTTCCTCATAATACCTGCTGCTGGAAACCAGGTTCACGTTGCTTTGTGCAATTTTCATGGTACCTCCTTATGGG
>CAMVRW010000259.1 GCA_947169985.1 uncultured Butyrivibrio sp.
TAGCCTTCTTACGGAATTCCTTAATATCTTCCTTAGTCTTTATAAGCTTTCCATCGTACCAGATTTCTCCGTCTGTAGGCTTATAAAGGTTTAATATGGTACGTCCAACAGTTGTCTTTCCGCAGCCTGACTCTCCTACAAGACCCAGAGTCTCACCCTTTTTAATGGAAAAAGAAACATCATCTACAGCCTTAAGTGGTTTAGATTTAAAAAAACCAACGTTAACGTTGAAGTACTCTTTTAAATGCTTGATCTCAACGAGATTGTTTTCCTGATTAAATAATTCACTCATTACTTTGCACCGCCTTCCATCTGCTTTTTGACGTTCATCCAGCAGCCGGCAGCATGATCATCATTGATCTGCATACGCTCTGCTCTCTCTCTGAGACAGATCTTCATGGCATTGTCACATCTTGGTGCAAAAGGACAACCCTTAGGCATATTGAGAAGATCAATAGGTGTTCCTGTAATAGGCTGAAGCTTCTCACCCTCTTTTCCCTCTGTAGGGATTGAACGAAGAAGTCCCTTTGTGTACTCATGGCAAGGATTGTAGAATACTTCATCTGCTGTTCCCTGCTCACAGATTGAGCCGGCGTACATAACGATAACCTCGTCACACATCTGAGCTACAACACCAAGGTCATGAGTGATCATGATAATGGCCATTCCAAGTTCTTCCTGAAGTGACTTCATAAGGTCAAGGATCTGTGCCTGGATTGTAACGTCAAGAGCTGTTGTAGGCTCATCTGCAATAAGAATGTCTGGCTCACATGCAAGAGCCATAGCGATCATAACACGCTGTCTCATACCACCTGAGAACTCATGTGGATACTGATTCATTCTCTTTTCAGGCTCATTCACGTTAACGAGCTTGAGCATCTCGATAGCTCTTTCTCTAGCCTGCTCTTTATTTCTGTCTGTATGGAGAAGAATTGCCTCCATAAGCTGATGTCCGATTGTATAAGTAGGGTTAAGTGATGTCATCGGATCCTGGAAAATGATGGATACCTTGTTACCACGAACGGTCTTCATGACCTTCTCACCTGAACCTACAAGTTCCTGTCCATCAAGCTTGATGGAACCGGAAACGATCTTACCTGTTCCTGCCAGAATCTGCATGATTGAATATGCGGTAACTGACTTTCCGGAACCTGATTCTCCTACGATACCGAGAACCTTTCCTCTATCCAGATTAAAGGATATTCCATTAACTGCCTTTACCTCACCTGCATCTGTAAAGAATGAGGTATGCAGATCTCTTACTTCTAAAAGATTCATTACTATGCCTCCAATAAACTATTCAAATTGGATTTCTCTTGAGAAATCCATGCGCCGAGCGCGGTTGCCATAGGCAACAACTTCCAATCGCGCGAGTGTGCATAACCATACCTAAGCATGCTTAGGTATCCAGCTTAGGATCAAACGCATCACGAAGTCCGTCACCAAACAGGTTAAGTGAAAGAACTATCAGTGAAATAACAATTGCAGGAATGATCAGTCTGTATGGATATGATGAAATACCATTAAGGGCATCTGATGCAAGAGAGCCCAGTGATGGCATAGGTGCGTTAACACCAAGTCCAAGGAAGGACAGGTAACTCTCAGTAAAGATCGCACTAGGGATCTGAAGAGCTGTTGAAATGATGATAACTGAGAAGCAGTTAGGGATCAGGTGCTTTAAGATGATCCACTTACCTCTTGCTCCGGCAGCCTCAGCAGCAAGAACGTACTCCTGCTCACGAAGTGAAAGGATCTGTCCTCTTATGAGACGCGCCATTGATACCCAGTAAAGGACACCAAATACTATGAACAAACTTATGATATTGGAACCGATCTTTGATAGTACCGTTCCGTCCAGTGCTCCTTCCATAACCACCTTAAGTACTGATGAAAGAAGGATAACCATAAGCATGTCCGGTAGCGAATATATGATATCGACTATTCGCATTATGACAAGGTCCACAGCTCCTCCGGCATAACCTGCTACTGAACCGATAGTCATACCGATAACAAGAACGATAAGGCTGGCAAAGAAACCAACTGCCAGTGAAATACGTGTTCCGTATACCACTCTGATAAAGTAGTCACGGCCCTGAGAATCTGTTCCGAAAATGTGAGGGATAACTGTCTCACCTGCTTCGATCCTCTTGAGCTCTGACTTACCATATTCAAAAGGTCTAAGGTCCTTAAAGCTGTTATCTACAGGCTTACCAGGTGTCATTCCAAGCATGCTGTCATAGGAATATGGCCAGAACATCGGAATGAAGATTGCTGCAAGAGCAATAATGATTATTATAAAGAAGCAAACCGTCGCAACCTTATTCTTAAGAAGTCTCTTTACGGAATCCTTAAAGAATGTAGATGATGGACGCATCTGCACCATATATTCTTTTTCTTCGTCGGTTGCAGGAATGAAATCATCCATATTAACCTGGGCGCTTAACTTTGAAATATCCATTGCAATTCTCTCTCCTAATCTAAATTCATCATTCAAGTGTGATACGTGGATCTACTACCTTGTAAAGGATGTCACCAAGAAGGTTCATAATGACGATAAGTGTTGCAAGAACAATGGTAGTACCCATGATCAGAGGATAATCACGACCTGTAATACTGTTTACGAAGGCACGTCCGATTCCTGGAACAGCGAAGATCTGCTCAACAACCAGGGAACCTGTAACAATACCAGCAAGCATAGGTCCGAAATATGTGATTACAGGAATAAGAGAATTCTTCAGCGCGTGTCCAAAGATAATCTTCCATCCTGATACACCCTTAGCCTTAGCGGTTCTGATGTAGTCCTGACCAAGAACCTCAAGCATTGATGATCTTGTAAGCCTTGTGATATAGGCCATAGGGTAAAGTGACAATGTAATTATAGGAAGTACAAGTCCGTTCTTGGATGCTCCGTTAGCAGGGAACCACTTAAGGTTAATAGCAAATGCTATAAGCAAAAGAGATCCCATAATAAATGAAGGCATCGACACGAATGCAGTTGTAATGATCATGATCACTCGGTCAATTATTCTGTTTCTTCTAAGTGCAGCAACTGATCCAAGAATGATTCCGCAGATCAATGCGATAACTGCAGCAATAAGTCCAAGCTTAGCAGAGGTCTTCATACCATCAAAAATGATGCTGTTAACAGTTCTACCCTTCTGCTTAAGTGATGGTCCAAAATCAAACTTTGTTACAACATCACTAAGATATGTCAGATACTGAACTCCAAGAGGCTTATCCAGTCCGTACTTAGCCTCCATGGCAGCCATAACTGACTCGCTGACAGCCTTCTCACCAATGAAAGGACCGCCTGGAACTGCGTGCATTACAAAGAAGGTAACTGTGATAACCACCCAGATCGTAACAATTGCAAGCAGTATTCTCTTTACAATGTACATTAGTGTCTTAGTATTCATAGCTTCTCCAACCTGTATAAAAAATTATCTAATAAAATGAGATAGTGACGTATCAACCCTTAAAAGCATAAAAGCGTTAATGCTTTACCTCACTAAATCATTAAATTACAGCAAAAAAAATGCAATCACATACATGCGAATGCCGTACGTCATTGCACTTGTTCAACCTTGTTTAGTGTAAAATCCAGATTACTTTATGTCAAGTATTTCACCATAAAATCACTACAATTGATTAATATACATCAAGGATTCCCCCACAAAAGACACTTGTCCGCCTCGCAAAGACATTATAAGGAAAAATGTACGCAGATTTTGTTCACAAAATAACCACAAAAATGTTTGAATTGTTCACTCTTTGAACACAATTAGATGCTAGAATTAAAATCAAGTTAGTGATGCAACAAGGTTTGAACTACCATCCCGTCCACTGGGATGCATAACCGAATCACTTTCTCCCCCTCATAAGAAAATCGCAGGCACTCACGTCCCCCCGTGGGTGTTTTTGC
>CAMVRW010000260.1 GCA_947169985.1 uncultured Butyrivibrio sp.
GGATAACTCTTTTAATCTCTCTCTCTCTTCCGATAACAGGATCAAGCTTGTTCTCCCTGGCAAGAGCTGTCATGTCACGGCTGTACTGGGCAAGGATAGATGCCTTTTTGCCAGCCTTCTGAGGATTGAGCTTTCTACCAAGGTCCTCCTTTACCAAATTGGGGTCTTCGCCCATGGCAGCAAGCGTTTCTGCGTAGATCTTCTGAGCAGGGACGTTCATAGTGCTGATGAGCCTTACTGCAACGTTCTCCCCTTCCTTGATAAGTGCCAGAAGAATGTGCTCTGTTCCAGTCTTGTCTGCGCGGAATCTCTCGGCCATTCTGTGGGCTTCCTCAAGGACCTTTTCTGCCCTTGGAGAGAAACCGTCTCTGTCGAGAGTACGGACATTGCTGTCAGGAACGATAAGATCCCTTATCATGTCCATCATCCTGTTCTCATCAATTCCATTATCAATGAGAATCCTGGAAGCTACGCAGCCATCCTCAAGGATGAGTCCCATAAGGATGTGCTCTGTTCCAATATAGTTCAGCTTAAGGCTTCTGGCCGTTCTTCTGGCAAGCTTAAGCGCATCGTTCGCCATTACAGTAAACTTAGATTCCATATAGTCTGTCCTTTCTATGTAGTGGTCAGGCGGATCTACTGGTCAATTCCCGCCTATATATGTGATTCGTAGTTGTCATACAGCTTATCTACCAGGGCATGGATATCGTCTCTTCCGATTCCCTTACAGATGGCCCTTGCCAGCACCACAGCCAGTTCCGACTGGGCTTCCTTGAGGGCCTGGAGCTTGTTGATGTCTATGGCTATGATAGCTCCGCGCCTCCTGTCAATCTTTACAAATCCGTCCTGCTGAAGAATGGAATAGGCCTTATTGACAGTATGCATGTTGATACCTATGGTCTCAGCCAGCTGTCTCACACTGGGAAGCTGCTCACCCTCCCTGAACTGAGACGTCGCAATACCAAGAATGATCTGATTGCAAAGCTGGATGTATATGGCTTCATCACTATTAAAATCAATCTCTATGATCATATGATAACGCCTCCTTTCTGTGATATGTTTAGTATAACACATATTACAGATTTTGCCACATATAAAAAGCCTGAGAAAACTCCCAGGCTTTAAGCGGTCTTAACCGGTGCTCTGCGCAGGCTTTGCGATTATGGCTCTTCAAAGTCCTGCTGACCTTTCAATTTTACCATATTGCGTTTATTATAATTGTTAAAAAAGTATATACTAGGCTGAAACATGGCTTGGCAAAAAAAGTATTAAGGAATAATCAATCATGACAAAGAAAGAGTATCAGACAAGTTTAGGAAAAATTCATTATTGGATAAACCAAGATGCAGCTACACAAGGAGTTCAACTGGTCTTCCTTCCGGGGCTTACTGCTGATCACAGGCTTTTTGACAAACAGATAGAAGTATTCGAGGGGAAGTACCCTGTTTTTGTGTGGGATGCTCCGGGACATGCTTCTTCCTGGCCCTTTGAATTGTCTTTTTCTCTTGAAGATAAAGTCAGGTGGCTAGATGAGATTCTAAAGGAGAATGGATTTGATAATCCTATTATCATTGGACAGTCCATGGGCGGATACCTGGGGCAGATGTATTCTCAGTTGTTCCCGGATAAGCTTAGGGGCTTCATATCCATAGACTCTGCACCTCTCCAGAGAAAATATATGACAGCCATAGAAATCTGGCTTTTGAAACGCATGGAACCAGTATATCTCCATTATCCCTGGAAGACTCTGGTGCGTCAGGGAACAGAGGGCGTAGCCACCTCAGAATATGGCAGAAAAATGATGCGTGAATTCATGATGACCTATGATGGCGATCAGAAAAGATATGCCGCCCTTGCAGGAGGTGGATACAGAATGCTAGCCGATGCTGTTGAAGCCAATCTCCCCTATGAGATAAAGTGCCCTGCCCTCCTCATCTGCGGAACACAGGATCACGCCGGTTCCTGCATCCGCTACAACAAAGCCTGGCATAAAGAAACCGGCATCCCAATCCATTGGATTGAAGGAGCCGGTCATAATTCAAACACTGACAGACCAGAAGAGGTCAACCAACTCATTGAGAAGTTCGTTGCTTCTTATGCCTCTTCCTTCTCCACCTTACGTGTCTGAGGGAAGATGATCTTGTTAACAAAGAAGAAAACAATCATTGAAATACCACCATTAAGTACTGTGGTTCCGATGTTGTAGATCCAGCCGGGAACGAACTTACCGGCAACTGCAACCCAGATACAGTTGATGGAATTAACGATGCAGGTTATAAGAATGAAAGCCAGTGTGTACCAGGCAATCTGCTTTCCTGTGTTTCCGTGGCTTCTGAAGACAAAGAGCTTCTGAATTGGGAAGTTTATCACCTCACCAATGACCATGGCTACCATGTAGGCTGCAAAATATGCAACACCACCGTGAGCCTGATCGTAACCTAAGATATTCCACTGGAAGGTTTCGCCGAGTATTGTCATGGGGATTCCGGGCCAGCCAAAGGATCTGTCTCCAAGACCTGCAAATGCTGCAGGAAGGAATGTGAGCATCAGGTATTTGAATACCGTGATCAGATTGGACACGATAACGAAAAGACCTCCCTCTCTGATCCACTGTGCTGCCTTTGGATGCTTTTCAATAAAATTATTTAACCAGTTCATTTTTTATTTCCTCCAAATCTGATATCCCCGATATCATCCTTTTATCTTAGCTTCATAAGCCTTATTCTTCTTGCTGTTCCTGATAAATCCACCAATAATGGTTCCCAGACCTCCAAAGAAATGTCCATTAACCAGCTTCACAATGCCGTCTACCATCTCAATGCTGACAGCGCCGGCAGTCATCTTAGCCATAGCTCTGAAAGGCATGTTGTAGATGAAAAGAATGTTCAGATCAGGAACTCCGCTCTCATCAGCCTTCTTCTTTTTCTTTGTCAGGATATTGTAAGCAAGCCTTGCAAGACCGCTCTTTGCGTAGTACATCTGGCAGATAGCGTCATTTGAAGATAGCTCTCCGCTCCACTTTCCGTCAGGAATAGGTCTTCCGAGAAGCTTCTCAAACTCAGCATCGCTAACATTCTCAATCTTTCCTGAGTAATAAGCCCCAAGCTCTTCCTTGACATAAGGCATAACCTCTGTGGTCTCGCCCTTAAGAACATCGCCTGTCAGAAGGATATTGGCGCTGCTGCTTCCAACCATTATCTGGTACTTTCCATCCTCGATCTCCCACTTGTTTGTCTTCACATTGAAGTAACGGAAGGTCTTGTCATCAAATGGAATTGTTACAGTCTTGCTCTCTCCTGCCTTAAGGAATACCTTGGCAAAGCCCTTAAGTTCCTTTTCAGGTCTGAATACTTTGCCATTTGGAAGTCCCACATACATCTGAGCAACTTCTGCTCCGTCCACGTCGCCAGTGTTCTTTATGGTAAAAGAAACACCGTCTTCATTTACGCTTATATCTGAATACTCAAAGCTTGTATATGAAAGTCCAAATCCAAAAGGATAAAGCACAGGAATACCTGCAGTATCATAGTATCTGTAACCCACATACAGACTCTCCCTGTACTCAGAGGTCCTCTGCTGGCTTGGATAATATCTGTAAGCAGGTGTATCCTCAAGTCTCCTTGGAATAGTCTCTGAAAGCTTTCCTGAAGGATTTGCCCTACCTGTAAGGATATCAAGAACAGCACCGGCTCCTGCCTGGCCATTCAGATAGCAGTGCAAAAGAGCTTTGAAATAATGATGCCATGGCATCTCAATAGCGGAGCCCGCACTGATAACACCTACTAGATTTGCATTAACCTGGCCAAGCTCCTGCAGAAGCTCAATCTGGTTCTGAGGAATACGCATATGAGTCCTGTCCATTCCTTCTGACTCAGAGTCCTCGTTAAGACCGAAGAAGAAAAG
>CAMVRW010000261.1 GCA_947169985.1 uncultured Butyrivibrio sp.
GGCAGGCAAGTGCGTACTTGTAAGAAGAGACACAAGAGAAAAGACAGAGTGTGCTATATCCGAAGTTCCTGCAAAGGTGGGAGAGCTTCTTGATCAGATCCAGAAGGATATGTTTGACAGAGCGAAAAAGCACCTAGAGGAGCACACCTTTGCTGCGCACAACAAAGAGGAGTTTGCTGAGGCTTTCAAAGAGACAAAGGGATTTGTAAAGGCTATGTGGTGCGGATGCCTTGAGTGTGAGGAGAAGGTAAAAGAAGAGTTCTCAGCTACCAGCAGATGCATTCCTTTCGAGCAGGAGAACCTTTCAGACACATGTGTAATGTGCGGACAGCCAGCAAAGAAGATGGTTTACTGGGGAAGAGCATATTGATCATTTAAATATAAAAGATGCGTGCAGGGAATTCCTGCAACGCATCTTTTTTTATTAGCAGTTATCTTGTCATCATGTGAGCGTAGTGATTGCGCTTATAGTCATACATTCTCTGGTCAGCTAGCATACTTACTGCATGAGTATTTTTTTCTGCTGTCTCATGTCTGTAGGCATATCCATAGGATACACTGTGGTTGATCTCCTGGTCTTCCTCATCAAGCATCAGAAGCTTTCTGTCCAGGTCTTTCAACATGTCATCCAATTCCGCTTGTTCAATTGATTTTAGCAGAACCAGGAACTCATCTCCTCCTATCCTTGCGCAGAAGCCTTTGCTCTCAAAAACAGAGGAAAGAGTCTCAGCAAAGGATCTTAGAAGACGATCGCCTGCAGGATGTCCCGCGTTATCATTAACTTCCTTAAGACCATTAAGGTCAAGGCTGACTATACAAAAATCCTCCTGGAGCTTATCAAACTCAAACATCATCTCGTCGCACTTTACTCTGTTTGAAAGGCCCGTTAGATTGTCTACGTAAGCAATCTTTGTCAGTGCGGCATATTCCTTCTTCTGAGCGAAGGAGTGGGTCATAAAGATGAAGTAGTTAAGGAGCTGGGCAAATACGAAGAAAATTGCTCCTAAAGGTACGGAATTAGTAAGTATGAAACTCTGTCTGTAGTCAGCAATCCTCTGTGTCATGGCGGCAATTGCGTAAATGATTAGTGATATTGACAGGATTGACAATCCTGCCATAAGTATCCTTACTGAGTAGTTCCTGACTTTGCTTTTAACATCCGCATATTCATAGCCTGCCAGAACCACCAGTCCCACAAATGCCACCAGATAGTATGAATACTGGAAGTGATTGATGTGCACTATGTTAAAGAAATGCAGGCACATGAACAACACAGAGAAGCAAATTGAAGAGATGGTAAGAATGGCCAGTACAGTATTATTGCTTCTTTTGTGAAGATTCCAGGTGATCAGATACATCAGCGGAACGATCATGAAGAGGAAGCAGTAGCCAAGTGTTGTAGCATTTGAGGCTGACAGGATAAAGTCAAACAGGTCATAAGCGGCCAGAATCCAGAACCCAAGGGCCATTGTAAGGAAGGAGCATAAAATCTGGGTGGAAAGTCCTGAGGATCTCATGGAGAACAGCAAGGAGATGATCAGGAATACTGCGCCAAAGAGGATGAGGAAAAGACCTGTGGAGAAGGGGAATATGGCTGAGGAAATGAGATATCTGTAAAGGTCCTCATAATCGCCCATCATAGGTGTTAAAATATCAGCTTTTGTCCCATTTTCAGTAACGTAGAGCTTGATGATTATTCTTTTGCCTGCATAATCAGTTGAAAGAGGGATGAAACTGTAGCCGTTTCCCACAAAGCGACTGTCTCTGGTGTTGTCCAGATAAGCGCTGGTCAAAAGATAATCGTCTAAATGAACTTCATAGCCACAGTACTGAGTCTTGAAGAATAGATATGGGAAAGGAACGTGCAGATCTATAAGGGGCTGATCAAGGGTAAGGGTGATAACATCGCCTCTTGAGAAAGTCTGCCCAGTCTGTGTGCCCATGGATTCCAGGTTGGTATTGAGATATTGCTGATTGTGGTAGGTGACTGTCCAGCCTTTTTCCAAACGTATAATGGGATATTTGGGAGTAAAGTGGAAAAATCTGGTGGCTAGAAATAAAATGACCAACATAATGAACAGGGCTGAACCAAGGAAAGAGAGAAGTTTACGCATTCTTGATCACCTCCTTGTGCTTGTCGTTGTGGTGCTCTTTCTTCATTTCATACATTCTGTTGTCAGCCAGCATGTAGACTTCCTGTGCAGAGCCGGTAGGAACTTCGTAGCTGTAGGCATAGCCATAGGAAGCGCTATACTGGAACATCTGCTCCTTGTGATTCCAGTCGTTTATCATTGAGTAAAAATCATGTATCCTTCTGGTGGTACCTAAAGCTCTATCATCTGTCATGATTACGAGGAATTCGTCTCCGCCCATTCTTCCTACAAGATTAGCATCCATGAAGCAGTCAGACAAAATAGTGGCAAAACCCTGCAGGAGCCTGTCGCCCTCGTGATGGCCCAGTGTATCGTTTACTTCCTTAAGCTTGTTCAGATCAAGGCTGATAATGGCGTAAGCGATATGTTCCTGGGAGAGCATGTCCATGACCTGTTCGCACCTTGCCCTGTTGGCAAGTCCTGTCAAAGGATCTGTGTATGCCAAGGAAGCAATCTTATTCTGCATGGAATCAAGATCGGAATTGTAAATGATATACAATATGTAGCTTATAAGAAGGCTTGAAACCAGGAAAATTGCACCCAGTACAAAGCCATTTATAGTTGAAGTGGGTTCGCCCCCGGCACCAAGGTACTTTGAATAGTTGTATTTAACAATATCAAAAAGGGAAAGTGCTATGAAGGATATAAGTCCAATGGAAAAGACATTTCCTGAGGTGAAGGCCCATTGGCCCTTTTCTTTCTTCATTTTATACTCATCCGTGATGATGACGATTGTTGAAAAGACAGCTTCAGACATGGCCATTCCGTGTAAAAGAGCTGTGAACTCGAATATACGGTATTTGCCCATAACGCATAGGAAAAAGACTGTCAGGAACACAGCGATGTTCACCAGGAAAAGAAATCTGAATATTTTTTTGAGTTTTCCATGATATATGGACATAAGATATCCGAGAATGGCCGTGGGTATGTTATAAAGCGCTGAATATTCACAGATGGTATTGGTAAGAGGATTGTCGATGATGAAGTCAATAAGCCCATAGAAGGCGTAGGTATAGACACCAAAAAGCAGAGATACCAGTCCGCTAAAGAACAGTCTGAAGTCGTTACTGTGGTAAACAATCATGTAAGGGGAAAGAACCATAAGCACCAGGCCAAGAACTATCAGAAACATTCCGGCCAGAATGTTAAACCGGTTTTTGATCATGTGATAGGACAAAAGGTCGCTTCTTTCGCCCACAGTAACAGGAGATACACCTGTAAAGGTATCTCTTCTGGATCCAGAAAGAACTATGGTAAGTTTTTTCCCTACGTAATCTTTCCCAAGGGGGAAATAATTTTCCTTTTTGGGGACGGTTTTTTCGGCATAGAGATAGTCACGACCGAAGGAATAGATCAGTTCGTCATCAAGATATGCGTCGATCATGGCATGGATACTAACGGTGCAGACGCATGGGCTATCAAGCTTAAAATCAGGGAGAGTCTGACTGATGGTGATGACGTCTCCTGTTCCGATAACGCCCACATTCGAATCAAGCAGAGATGTTGAACTCTGCTTAACGCCGTTTAAAGAGATGTCCCAGCCCTCATTAAGATCATAAATAGCAAAAGTGGGCTGAAGATAGCTTTTGGAAAATAATAGCGCTATTACGGCTAAGGCTGTCAGAAGGATAAATGCAGCAACTATCCGGTGAGAGCGCCGATAATTCCATAATTTCATATATTTATCCTCATAATTACATATATTAAGTATATATCCTATTGCACAAAATGCATAGTGAATTATATT
>CAMVRW010000262.1 GCA_947169985.1 uncultured Butyrivibrio sp.
CTCATTCTCCAAGATATATATGCTGTGGAAGTCCTCCGACAAAAATAGGAGTGAGCTCTGCCTGAATCAAAGGATGAGCATATTCAATGAATTCCTGCTTCATCTGTGTATGATCATCATTTACCCATTCAAGAGGAACTTTCTTTTCAAGATTTGCTATGTCAGATATTGGGTGAAGCTCCGTTGTGCACTGGTAAGGTGAATTGGAAATTCTCTTAAGTGCCACCATTTCTCCTGTGTGACCTTCAAAAGCCGCCTTAACAGCAGCTCCGCCCACCTGATAAGCCTCTGTTATATCTGTACGGCTTGTAAGATGTCCTGCACAGCGCTGGAGAGTAGAAAGCTCAATGCATCTGGTTTTTGTATCCAGATTTCTTGCGATGGTATTAGCCAAGAACCTGGCTGTACCTGTCAGGCTCTTATGTCCAAAGGCATCAACTGCATGAACATCATCTGACAGTTCACAGACATATCTGCCATCCTCAAGCTTAACTCCTTCTGAAACCGCTATAACTATACTGCTTTTCTTTTCCTGCATCCTGCGGACCTTCTCGATGAATCTGTCCACATTGAAAGGCACCTCCGGAAGACAGATCATATCTACGCCTTCGCAGTCATAGTCCTTTGCCAGCGCAGCTGCAGCAGTGAGCCATCCGGCATTTCTTCCCATTATCTCAACAACAGTCACATACTTTGTGCCATAAACAGTGGCGTCCCTGATAATCTCCTTCATAACAACGCCAATATATTTAGCTGCAGAGCCATACCCCGGCGTATGATCTGTCACAGTAAGGTCATTATCGATAGTCTTTGGAACCCCGATAAATCTGATATCGCTTCCTGTCTTCTCCCCATAGGCAGCAAGCTTATTGATAGTATCCATGCTGTCATTTCCGCCTATGTAAAAGAAATATCCCACGTTGAGATCATTAAGACTCCTCATGATCTTATCGTAAATTTCCTCTGCACCTTCAGCTTCAAGTTCAGGCAACTTATAACGGCAACTTCCCAGATAACTTGAAGGCGTTCTCTTTAAAAGCTCAATATCAATGGGCTTTACAAAAACTTCTGTAAGGTCCACATATCTCCCCTCAAGAAATCCCTGAATTCCGTTGCACATGCCATAAACATGCTCAGATCCCCGACTCTTTGCTGCCTCAAATACCCCTGCAAGGCTCGAATTGATTACTGCTGTTGGTCCTCCGGACTGTCCTACAATTGCGTTCTTCATCCTACTGATACCCTCCTTTTTTGTAACCACTGTTAACGAAATATAGCTTCTTATCTGAAGAGTACCATGTTTGGTATAGTCATTGTAAGCGTTTACATTTGCAAAAATACGGAATATTTTGAACTTTGGCATCAAGGCCCGGAAACATAGGCATCTGCCTTCCTGGTGCCATAATCCTTGATCTTCACGCCGTCATAGGTATGTTCAAGAGTCACAACCGTTTCCAGTCCTGTCTTAACAGCCTCATTCCAGCCCTGATACGCTCTAAAGTTTCCCAAGGAGTAAAAGACAAGCATCCTCCCGCCATCAGGCCTGTCAACCACTTCACTTTCCTGGACAACATGAGGGTGAGTTCCGATCACCAGATCCACGCCTCCTTCGGAAAAGAGCTGTGTCAGGTGTTTCTGTGTCTCGGACACCTCCTTAGAGTATTCATCGCCCCAGTGAACAAAGGCCACTACAAAATCAGCCCCATCTTCCGCTCCCGCAGCACCTGAGCTATCCTTTATGAGTTTTGTTCTACATTCTTTCAATTCCTCCACCATAGCTCTCTCCTGCTCCTCATTCGAAGGCAGGTAATGAACAGCATAAGGATATTTATCAGAAGCATCATTTCCATTAGTCCCATAGGTGTAGGAAAACAGTGCAATCTTCATATTCTTCTTTTCAACAACTTCATAGGGTCTGAACTCACTATCCCTTCCGTTCTGAATCCCCACACAGGTAACACCTTCCTGCTCAAAGAAATCCGTGGTCACGTCTATTCCATAGATTCCCCTGTCCAGGGCATGATTCCCAGCGCATACCATAACGTCAAAACCAGCGTTGCAAAGGGCCCTGCCAACTTCCAAAGGTGAGCCGAAGGAAGGGAATCCTGCCACAGCACTCTCTTTATCCACAAGGATCGTCTCCAGCTGAACCGTTGCTATATCCGCATCCTCAATATCTGCCTTAAAGGGCTCATATAAAAAGTCGTAGTTTCCACCATAGAAACGATCCGCCTGCTCAAGTATCTCCTCATGAATGATATTGTCACCAAAGGAAACTATGGTCAGCTCATTATCCATGATATCCAGCCCCCACTGGTCCCAGCGCCAGAGATTGCTGACTCCGTCAATGGTCTCCGTCAGTAGGATCCCCTTCTCTTCATCCAGCATCTTCATCCGGCGGATGGGTGTTCCCACATCAGAGGCGCACCACTTCTGCCTGTACTTCCCATCCTCTTCAACATCATAGATGAACAGGTGCTGAGAGTACCTGGTGTCGTTTTCCTTCACC
Source organism: uncultured Butyrivibrio sp. (assembly GCA_947169985.1). Classification (GTDB taxonomy): domain Bacteria; phylum Bacillota; class Clostridia; order Lachnospirales; family Lachnospiraceae; genus Butyrivibrio. The sequence goes on from CAMVRW010000262.1 coordinate 2,510, forward strand.
CAGAAAGGCTTATGCTGCCCGTACTTTCCTCTTTTCCACAAAAGAGCTATCACCTCCTGGTCACCGTCTCTGTCAATGTCCGTCACCAGATAGTCCTGGACTTTTGAGGCGAAATCCGCTTCCTTAAAGGTAACCCAGGAAGGAATGAACCCGATACGTCCAATCCCACAAAGGGCTACTGCCAACCCTAAGGTCAGCAGTAGCCCTATTATTCTTTTTTTGTATGTGGATATTATCTTCATTCTTCGTCCACTCTGTAACTTGCAGTCCAGTCAGGCTGTTTCAGTATATCCTTGTTCTCAACCCAGTTCCAGTCATCATCCAGATAACCATTTGATATCTTTATCCTGAACTCTTCGTCCGTCATCCTCTCACTGATAGGCACTGTAAACTGATAGAAGGAATACACGCTTCCTCTTCCAATGTGGAGTTCCCCATCAATAGGAAATACAACGTAGATAGAGTCAGCTTTTCCGGAACCCACCTCAAGAACTGTTCCGTTTGGATCCGTTGCAATATCCGCAACTATCGGACATGGGAACTCATCGCTGGATATAGGCATGTTCTCATCTGTCTGATTCACTTCCTGCCAGAAATGCTCAAGATATCCACCATAACATCTGATAAACTCATAGTCCTCTTCAGTCCTGTCCTCGTTCTTTAGCTCTTTTTCCGAAATAGCAAGTAAGCTTGTTGCTATCTCTGAGAGCCTGTCCAGATTCTCCTTCTGCTTTGCTTCCAGCATGCCAAGGTTCTCAAGTCCCTGGGCAGTCTTCTTTGAAAGGTTAATAAATCTGCTGTATACAACAGGCTGAGGGTCCACATATCCTCTGTCATCCAGAGGTTCCTGATCCGGTCCTCCCATCTCAGCCATAAGCTGCTTTGCATAAAGAATGGTGTCGTGTTTCAGCTCCGCATAAGAACCGGCAAAGGTCTCAAGATTCTTCTTAGTCCACTCCTCGTTTGTCATGTAGGAAGGATAACCCTCTCCCTTTACCTCCAAAAGAGGTCTAAGTACATTGAGCCATCCTGAGTAGAGGCTGGCGTTCCAGAGAGTTCCATCAGAGTTGTTGAAATGCTCTTTTGCCTCCTCCAGGTTTTCAGTATATCTTGAATATCCTGTAGCTCCCTGCTCATCAAGAAGCTCTAAGGCTTTCTCGGAACCAAGGGCTGCTGCCACATCGAGAGTATCAGGAAGATACCTTCTGTCACCTGCAGAATTCTCCTCAACTGCCCTGTAGACCAGCTTTTGCATGATTGCTTCATCGATAGTAAATCTCTGTCCCATAAACCTGAAGGAAGGAATGACCACCTCTTCCCACTCCATTACAGGGATTGA
>CAMVRW010000263.1 GCA_947169985.1 uncultured Butyrivibrio sp.
TGATGAGCTGCCGCAACTATGGAATGTATTCATAGGCGATATGGCGTTTATTGGTTACAGGCCAGAAAGGAAGTTCTATATTGACCAGATTATGGAGCACGACCCCAGGTATGCCTTCTTATACCAGATAAGGCCGGGAGTAACCAGCTATGCTACGCTCAACTACGGATATACAGACACAATGGAGAAGATGCTCCGACGCCTGGAGTTGGACCTCTACTACCTGAAGAACCGCTCGTGGTGGTTTGACTGCAAAGTGCTTTTCCTTACTTTTGTGAGCATTATCTTCGGAAAGAAATTCTAATAACGATGGACCGAGAACTGACTTTATTCCTTGCACTGACGAAAGTTGCTGTCGGAAACGCTGAGAGCCTGCCCTTCCTGCCAACAGAACAGGATTGGAAATTCCTATTCAGTATGGCCAACAAGCATACCATTGCGGGGCCTCTCTTTGCAACCTTGGATAAACTTCCTGCGGAGCAACGTCCTCCACGCAAGATTTTTGTGGACTGGCTGGCCACTACGGAGAAGATTAAACATGACAGCAGGGAAGCTACCCAAAATGCTATATGGGTCAGCAAAAAGTTCATGCAGGTGGGTTTCAGGAACATCATCCTGAAAGGACAGGGCAATGCCCTTCTCTACCCCGACCCGCTGTTGAGACATCCTGGAGATGTGGACATTTGGTTGGAAGGCTCACGCGACAAAATCATCGGTTACGTTAGGAAATTCTTCCCCAACATTCGCATCCAATGGGTTGAGATGGACTTTCCCATAAAGAAAGATTGCAGCATAGAAGTACATACGATACCCAGTTTTATGTCAAACCCCTTCGACAACAGGAAACTGAAGCAGTATTTCATGAAGCATGCTGATGAGTTGTTTTCCAATCCGCCTGTCATAACAGAAGAAGGAGCACTAAGAGTGCCCACTACACAGGTCAACATGCTCTTCCAGTTGTCGCACATCTACCGACACCTTTTCAACGAAGGCATCGGACTCCGGCAAATAATGGATTACTATTACCTGTTGCAATGCACTGAAGCTCCAACATTTATTGAGGATACGGCTCAAATGGTCAGGAGCCTTCACATGGAAAGGTTCTGTCAGGCTCTGATGTATGTACTACAGGAAGTGTTTGGCCTTCAGGCTGACCGCATGATATGTCAGCCGGATGCTCAGGAAGGGCAGTTCTTGCTCTCAGAGATTCTTCAGGCCGGAAACTTCGGGCATGCAGATGAGCGTAACCACCTCAAGTTTAGCAAATGGGGCAATTTCTGGCAGAAGACATTCCGTAACTGGAGATTTGTCTCACACTACCACAGAGAAGTCCTTTGGAATCCGTGGTACAGACTCACGCAGTTTGCATGGCGTATATATAAGGGCTATAACTAACGTCTCTTTGATGAACGGGTAAACAGCTTAGCCAGCCAAGATTTATTCTTTACCTCGTCTCGGTAACCATAGCCGTAGCCATAGCCATACTTCTTGTTTCGGTTCTGACAATCGTTCATGACAATGCACAGATGGTTGAATTTACCTTCCAGATGAAGACGTTCCAGTTCAGGAAGATATCTGCGGTCTATCTTGTTCTCACGTATAACATAGATGGTAAGATCTGCTATTCTGTTTACAATACCAGCGTCAGCCACCACTTGTGCAGGAACATTGTCCACCACCACATAATCATAGTGTTTTTTCAATTCCTCCATACACTGTTCCAGACGGTCGCTCATCAATAGCTCGGCAGGATTAGGAGGTGTGATACCAGCGGGAAGCATATCCAGGTTACAGCTCTCATCCTGCGGAACAACCAGAGTTTTTATATCATCTACTGCTCCTGAAAGAAAAGAGGTAAGCCCCTGACTGCGTCCCTTGAAGGACAACTTGCTTTGTGTTCGCTTACGGATATCCGTATCCACCAACACCACCTTCTTGCCGGCCATACCCAACGTTGCAGCAAAGTTCCTGCTGATAAACGTTTTTCCTTCACCTGGCATTGTACTGGTAAACATGATAATACGTGCATCCTTGTTAATGAAATTCATGCTGAAACGAAGCAGGCGGAAAGCTTCTCCTATCACATCATCGTTCTGAGCGGAAACAACAATGTCCGAATCACTGACACCACTCTTTCTGTGTGGAATCTCACCTAAGATTGGAATGGTTGTATAGGTTTCTATATCCTTCCGACCACGGACACTCATGTTCAGCCTCTCCTTTATCTGGAAAAAGGTAAAAGGAATGGCAAGGCCAAGTATCAGGGCAAAGAGGGAGATAACAAGCTTACGGGGAGCAACGGGAACCTTACTTCCAAAAGGATGTTCAACAATACGGATGTTGGCTTCTGTTATGGCTAACTGAAGAGCCGTTTCCTCGCGCTTATTGAGCAGAAAGGTATAAAGAGTTTCCTTCAGAACCTGCTGACGCATAATATCTATCGCTTGCTTTTCTTTTTGAGGAACCGTATTAATCGTACCAATGAGTCTGTTTTCCTCGGCTTTTGCCTTATCCAACTGTAACTTCAAGCTGGAAGCGTACCCCCTTAGCGAGGCCAATGCAGCAGCATGCATTTGGGACAGATTACTATCCAACTCCTTGATGGCGGGACTGGATTCACTGGTATTTTCTGCCAACCTGTTACGGTTAAGCATCATCTGGTTATACTGTGTAATCTGTGTTTGGATTCCATTGTCATTAATACCGCCCATAGTGGGAATAAGACTGTGTCCCTTACTGTTCTCTGCCAGATAATCCACCAGATACTGCACCATACTGTATTGCATTTCTGCCTGAATGGTACGCTGACGGGCCGAAGTGCTTTGGGTCAGGAATGCCTCGGAATTAGCTTTCAGATCCATCAGTCCGCTACTCTGCTTGAAATCTGCCATCTTACTCTCCACATCACTTAGCTCTTGGTAAATAAGCTGGATTCGTGAATCGATAAATGTTGCCGTGCTTTGTGCTATCCTGTTCTTATCTTCGATGATACTTTGTTTGTAGGCTTCCAACAGCCCCGACAGGATATCATCTGCACGCTCAATACTGGTGTCGTTGCATGTGATACGGACGAGCGTACTTTCCTTGTCCAGTTCACTGCTGCTGCACTTGTTCATTATCATGATGGCAGCATCGTCCTGACTGATACGTGTAACTTTTATCGTCTTACCTATAAAATGCTTCAGATTGTCTGCCATGGGTGTCAGCACAAGCTTTCCAAAAGGAGTCTGTAACATTTGTCCCATACGTACCTTACCGGTATAGGAAGATTCTTTCATGGGAACACCCATTTTTACATCATGAATGGCACATTCCTGTGTACTATTGATATCCAGGTAGAAGGTAACAGGGAAGATGAACGGATCCATGAAATCAACCGTAACGGGACGGTTATTGTACAAAGAAATGTTCTTCAGACCTTTCTTGAAATTATACAACACGTCCAGATGCAGGTTTTTGGCAACCTCCTTAGAAAGTTGGAAAGAATGAAGAATATAAACCTCGTTCTTGACACTCGTTCCGGCCAACACACCGTTAAGTTGCATCAGGGCATCCGTACTGATGCTGGAACGTCTGCTGCCTGGGCCGCTGGAATCATCTTTTACAAGCATCATCGCCTGACGCTGGAAAACGTATGGGCGACTGGCCAGATACAAACGCGCCAGACCCACGCAAACAATGGCGGAAAGAACAAACCATTTCCAATTATCCAGAACAGTATCTAAGATATCACGCATCGAGAACATATCCTCAGTCCCCTTGTTTCCCATACGCTGACGGGGGCCGGGCTGCGATCCTGTTGATTTATATTCCATAGTAGTCGACTTA
>CAMVRW010000264.1 GCA_947169985.1 uncultured Butyrivibrio sp.
TACAAGAATAATACGAAAGTGAACGACCTATCATGACCTTTACACCTACAACTACAGATTTCAACTTAAGCCCATACACAGGCCTTACCAGACAGAGCTGGATTGAGGCAGCAGAGTATTTGCTGGGCGGAGTATTTGGAAATATTAAGAATATAGAAGATCCCGTTGTCATGCCAAGGTATGAGACAGAGGTAACCTATCCTTCTAAGGATGCCCCTGAGTGGCGCATTAAAGCGGAAATCTTTGAGGGACTTTGCAGATCTTTTTTTATATCAGCACCGCTGATACACATTGAGCCTGATCTTGAGCTTAATGGGATAAACGTAAGAGAATACTACAAGAAGCAGGTTCTCTACGCGGTTACAAAAGGCTCGGCCAATTATGTCCTGAACTATTCAGATATGAGAGCTCTTGATAAGAGCAATAACCCGACAGCCTGCTATCAGCAGACTGTAGAGACAGCGGCCCTTGTTATATGCCTGTGGCTTAGCCATGAGGAAATCTGGGATACTTATACCAAAGAGGAAAAAGACCGCATAGCAGCCTTTCTGACAGACTTTGCCCATTCCAATACGGTTCCACAGAACTGGCGTCTTTTTAATATGCTGGACATGGCTTTCTTATATATGAACGGGTATCCGATTGATGAGGATATCATGCGTGATCATGCTCAGAATATTCTTCATTATTATGTCGGAAGCGGCTGGTACAGAGACGGACAGTCTTTTGATTACTATTCCTGCTGGGCTTTTAATATGTATACTGCCATCTGGAACAACTGGTATGGTTATGAAAAAGAGCCTTATATTGCCCGTAAATTTGAAGAAAACTCAAATGAACTTATGAAGACATATCCTATGTTTTTTGACAGGGATGGTTTTACTAATATGTGGGGCAGAAGCGGTATTTACAGAAATGCTGCCACAAGCCCCTTTGATGCTAACTTCTTGCTCCGGGAAAACACAATGGATCCGGGACTTGCAAGGCGTATATGCTCAGGTTCTCTTCTTCAGTTCCTGCAAAGAGATGATTTCCTTTGGAACGGCGTTCCGACACTGGGCTTCTATGGCCCGTTTATTCCGCTTGTTCAGGGATACTCCTGCGCAGAATCTCCAATGTGGCTTGCAAAAGCTCTTTTATGCCTGCATCTTCCTGAGGATCATCCATTCTGGACCGCCAGGGAAAATAATGGTTTATGGGAGTCGATGTCACCCGATGAGACAAGGGTCACCACTCTTGACGGCCCGGCCCTTTGCATGGCAAACCATGAGGCAAACGGGATTACAGAGCTTAGAACCGGCAAGATTGTCAAAGATAAATCGGATATTCATGGAATATGGAATTACGGAAAGCTTGTATTTAATACCAAGTTTCCGTGGGAATCAACACCACAGGGAAAGATTTTTGGCGTTAATTGGGATGCTGGAAATTCAGTATTTCTTGAGGAAGATCAGTATTCAACAATTCGTCCTGAGTCACAGCAGTATGTTCTTCAGTACCTTGATGAGAATATAGATGATGTTGCCAGCCTCACTCCTAATGCCACTTTCTGGCATGGAGAAAAAGAAGGCGTTCTCTACCGCAGACAGTTCTGGGAGTATGGGACTGATACGGAAACTCATTGGCGCACAGCTATTGATCTTGCTGACTTCGCCATGCCTTACGGAATAATGAGGGCTGATAAGATCAGACTCTTTAGAAGACCTATTCGCCTTACACTTGGCTCTTTTGGCTTCCCTGATAACGGGACAGATATTCAGATAAGAGAAAAGGACGGCTGCAAGGCTATTATCCTAAAGGGCAAGGATCACACAGGAAAGAATAAGCAGCTTGCATTTACTATTATGGATGGATGGAGCGATATTAAGCTTATAAAGAGCACGGATACTAATCCTGACAGTAAGAATTCAATTGTTGTTTATGCTGAGACTACCAGAAACAAACAGTATGGATATGAACCATATTTCCTTATTTCTCAGACAATCACCAGGGAGGATCTGACTGACTTTTCAGATGAAGATCTTTTCCCGGTAAAAGAGATAGTTTATACAGATAAAGAGAAGTGCGGCGGCTATGGCCCTGTGACCATAAAGCTTAAAAATGGCCAGGTGAAGGTAATAGATTTTTATGGTATTGAAGGAAAACTATTGCTTTGATTGGTAAGTACACTCACAAAAAATTTTGAAAAAAAATAATGTTGTGGTAAAATCTACGGTATATATGCCAAGCTGGAAAAAGCGGTTTGCATATTATAGAAGCATTAGGTAAATAATATGATGTAGATGTCAAAAGTGAATTTTTACATATATATCATAGTATTATAAGAAGTTATTTAATAAGGAGTACAGTATGTCAGAAGTATATAACCATCACGCAGTGGAACAGAAATGGCAGAAATACTGGAAAGAGAATGAGACCTTTAAGACTGATGTCTGGGATTTCTCCAAGCCCAAGTATTATGCACTTGATATGTTTCCTTATCCTTCAGGCGTAGGTCTTCATGCAGGTCATCCGGAAGGATATACAGCTACAGATATCATGTCACGTATGAAGCGTATGCAGGGATATAATGTCCTTCATCCAATGGGATACGATTCATTCGGACTTCCTGCTGAGCAGTATGCGGTTACAACAGGCAACCATCCTGCAGGATTCACAGAGAAGAATATTGAAACTTTCTCCAAGCAGCTTAGAGAACTTGGCTTTGACTATGACTGGTCCAAGATGATCGCAACAAGTGATCCTAAGTTTTATAAGTGGACACAGTGGATTTTCAAAAAGCTCTATGAGGCTGGCTATGCCAAGCATATTGATATGCCTGTTAACTGGTGCGAGGAGCTTGGAACAGTTCTTTCCAATGATGAGGTTATCGACGGTAAGAGTGAGCGTGGTGGATACCCTGTAGTCAAGAAGATGATGAAGCAGTGGGTTATCGATCAGCAGGCTTTTGCTGAGGAACTTCTTGACGGACTTAATGAAATTGACTGGCCTGAGTCTACCAAAGAGATCCAGCGTAACTGGATCGGCAAGTCTACAGGTGTTGAGGTAGACTTCGATATCGTAGGCGGAGGCAAGTTCTCCATTTTCACAACCTGTATCGAGACTATTTATGGTATTACATTCATGGTACTTGCTCCGGACGGAGAAATAGTTAAGAGCCTCATGGACCGTGTAGAGAATCCTGAGGAAGTACAGGCATATATTGATGAAACACTCAAGAAGAACGATCTTGACCGTACAGATCTGAACAAGACCAAGTCAGGCTGCCCACTTAAGGGAATCTATGCGATCAACCCTGTTAATGGCAAAGAAGTACCTCTGTTTATGGGCGATTTCGTACTTGCAAGCTACGGAACAGGTGCTGTTATGGCTGTTCCTACACATGACCAGAGAGACTTTGAGTATGCACAGGTTCATAACCTTCCTCTTATTCAGGTTATCAACAACCCTGAGGGAACAGTTGATGTTTCCGAGCATGCATTTGAGAAGCAGGATTATCTTGGCAAGGGTTGTATCCTTATGAATTCTGAGGAATTCAATGGAATGACAGTAGAAGAGGCCAAGAAGGGCATTACCAAGAAGCTTGTAGACATGGGCGTTGCAAGAGAGAAAGTCAACTATCACTTCCGTGAGTGGATCTTCGCAAGACAGCGTTACTGGGGTGAGCCTGTTCCTTGTATTTACAAGGAAGATGGCAGCATTGTATTCCTTGATGACAGCGAGCTTCCTGTAGTTCTTCCTGAACTTGAGGATTACAAGGGCCGCAATGGCAAGGCTCCTCTTGAGAATGCAACTGAGTGGAAAGCTTATGACAAGAACG
>CAMVRW010000265.1 GCA_947169985.1 uncultured Butyrivibrio sp.
AGTGCAGCCCTTTGAACCAAAGAAATCAAGTCTTACCTTAAGAGCTTCCTTAAGAGAAGCGAAGGAATCAACCTTTACACCGCTAACTTCTGAAAGAGTATCAATGTAAGAAACAAATTCAGGCTTGGTGATATTCTTAGCTTTGTCAGGTCTCCATGCAGGAAGAACCTTTACATCAAAAGAAGCATCTTCTCTGATCTTATCGTGCCACTCCAGAGTATCAACAGGATCATCTGTTGTGCAGATAAGTGTAACATTAGACATCTTAATGAGCTTTCTAACGCTCATATCAGGTGACTGAAGAACCTTGTTGCAATGATCATATACTTCCTTGGCATTGCCTGCTGTAAGCGGCTTGTCGTAGCCAAAGTATTTCTTGAGCTCAAGGTGTGCCCAGTGGTAGAGTGGATGACCTACTGCCTTCTCAAGGCATTTTGCAAATGTAACAAATTTCTCTTCGTCAGAAGCATTCCCAGTAATATACTTCTCATCAATGCCAAAAGAACGCATCAGGCGCCATTTATAATGATCGCCTCCAAGCCATACCTGAGTAATAGTCTCAAAATGGCGATCTTCAGCGATCTCTCTTGGACTGATATGGCAGTGGTAGTCAAGAATTGGCATTTTTTCTGAAAAGTCATGGTAGAGCTTCTTTGCAGGTTCATTCTGTAAAAGAAAGTCCTCATCCATAAATTTTCTCATGCTTTATAACCTCCCGTAACGCTTTTACATGTAAGCGTTTTCAATATTTTTACATCATGTATTATACAAGACAGTTATGGGAAATACAATAGAAAAATGAGTTGACGTTTTCACCCCTTGAATATATGATTCTATTGAAAACGCTTTCAGAGTGTTTTTAGAAGGGCGGGTTATATGAGTAAATTTTTACAAATTCATCAGTCGGATAATGTGGTGGTTTGCCTTGAAGAAATGAAAAAAGGTGACAAGATCACTCTTTCCGACAACAGAGAAGTAGAACTTAAAGAAGACGTTCCTGCAGGCCACAAGGTGGCTATACAGGATATTGCCAGTTATGAAAATATCATCAAATACGGTTACGCCATTGGTCATGCCACTGAGGATATTTCAGTTGGAAGATGGGTCCACACTCATGATATCAAGACCAATCTTGAGGGTATACTTGAGTATAAGTATGAACCCAATAAGGCTGATATCGAGGAAAAGAAATCCAGGATGAATACCAAAAAAGGCACATTCCAGGGCTTTAAGCGCAGCAACGGAAAAGTTGGTATACGAAATGAGATCTGGATAATCCCCACTGTTGGCTGTGTGAACAACATTGCTACAGCTCTTGCAAAAGAGGCTAATTCCTATATTAAAGGATCTGTTGATGAGGTTGTTGCTTTCACTCACAACTACGGATGTTCACAGACAGGAGATGATCAGGAACATACAAGAACGATCCTTTCTGACCTGATCAATCATCCAAATGCAGGCGGAGTGCTGGTTCTGGGCCTTGGCTGTGAGAATAGTAACATTGATGTTCTGATGCCTTATATAGGAAAGTATGACTCTGAAAGAGTTAAATTCCTTGTATGCCAGAAGTCTGATGACGAGATGGAAGATGGCTTGAATCTGTTAAAAGAGCTTATAGAAGTAGCTTCAACAGATGAAAGAAGCGAAGTATCTCTTTCAAATCTGACCATTGGTCTTAAGTGCGGAGGAAGTGATGGATTCTCTGGAATTACAGCAAATCCGCTGGTTGGAAGAATTTCAGACAGGATCATTGAGTATGGTGGAACATCCATACTTACAGAGGTTCCCGAGATGTTTGGAGCCGAGACTATTCTTATGAACAGATGTAAGGATGAGAGTACCTTTGATGATACAGTCAGCATGATAAATGGTTTCAAGGATTACTTCACAAAACAGGGAGAGCCTATATATGAGAATCCTTCTCCCGGAAACAAGGCTGGCGGTATTACAACCCTTGAGGATAAGTCCCTTGGATGTACGCAGAAATCCGGTGATTATCCTGTTATGAACGTTATGGAATATGGAGAAAGGACAGATGTTACAGGACTTAACCTCCTTTGTGCTCCCGGTAATGACCTTTGCGCAGCTACAGCACTTGCAAGTGCCGGTGCGCAGATAGTTCTTTTCACCACAGGAAGAGGAACGCCTTTTGCATGTCCTGTACCTACTATGAAGATCTCCAGCAACAGCACAATAGCAGGTAAAAAGTCGGGCTGGATCGACTTCAATGCCGGACAGATACTGGAAGGAAAAACCTTTGACGAGCTTACGGATGAGCTCTTTGAAAAGATAGTAAGGACCGCTTCAGGCGAGAAACTGAAAAGCGAGCTTGCGGGCTTTCATGATATGGCCATCTGGAAGAGGGGCGTTACACTGTAAAAACTACATGAAAAAGTTATCATTTTAAAATATTTTTTGTAATTTTTTTAACATGTAAGCACTTACGAAGATGGCATAAAGACGGGACTTTTTTAAAATGCCATGGTTCTTTGTTACATATCTTACAAAATTAGTACTTGCAAAGCTTTCAAGAACATGTTAAAGTACACACATAAGCAAATGAAAACGCTTACATTTAATTTTTCAAAATTCACATGGGAGGAACGAATTAAATGAAAAAGAAGGTTTTATCTTTAATTCTGTCATCAGCAATGGTTGCTTCACTTGCAGCTTGCGGTTCTAACACTGCAGAAGTTGCACCTGCAACTGAGTCTGGCGACACAACAGCAACACAGTCTACAGATGCTGCAGCTACAACAGAGCAGACAGAGGCTGCTTCTGATTACGAGCTTACAGATCTTTACATCACTGTAGACGGAACACTTACAGCAAACGTTGACAACGGACAGGACGCTTTCGTTGAGCAGTGGGAGAAGGCTGTATCAGAGAAGCTTGGACATGACATTAAGCTTCACATCAACCAGCCAGAGCACTCAGGTTACAAGGATAACGTAGCTCAGCTCCTTACAACAGGACAGCCTGGCGATGGTCAGTATCCAGATGCACTTATCATGAGCGCTACAATGTTTAAGCAGTACCAGACAACAGGTATTCTTTGGGACATGGCTGATGCATATGATAACGCAGAGTTCCAGTCAAGAGTAACTCTTCCTTCAATCAACGAGAACATGAAGACAGCATCAGGAGAGCTTTACGGATTTGCTCCTACATACGGTAACGGATGTGTTACATATGTTAAGCAGTCCTGGCTTGATGCAGCTGGCCTTAAGATTGATGATATCAAGACTTTCGATGATTACTACAACATGCTCAAGGCATTCACAAAGGATGGCCAGACAGGTGTTATCGCAGCTGGATTTGGTAAGATGGACGAGGCTCCATACATCAACTACATGCCTGAGTTCTGGCAGGGTGCTTATCCTGCAATCTACCAGAAGGATGGCCAGTGGGTAGATGGATTCCAGGAGCAGGCTACTGTAGATGCTCTTACAAGACTTGCTCAGGGTTACGCTGATGGCGTTATCGATAAGGATACTGAGGAAGCTTCAACAAAGACAGCACGTGAGAAATGGTTCTCAAATGACCAGACAACTTCAGAAGGTGTATTCACATACTGGGCAGGAACATGGCTCAGAACTCTTACAGACAACCTTGACAAGAACGATGTAGACGCTGATCTTGGCGACGACAGACTTGTACAGCTTGCTCCTATCAAGGAGATCAAGGATACATGGGGCGGATACCTTAACCGTGAGGCTCCTGTATGGGTAATCACAGATGATGGCGACGGAGACAACGCTCGTGAGCAGGCTATCTTCGATGCACTTCTTGAGACAATGCTTGATGGTGA
>CAMVRW010000266.1 GCA_947169985.1 uncultured Butyrivibrio sp.
AGCAACGGCCTTCTAAGCCGTGGGTCGGGGGTTCGAATCCCTTCGGGCACATTTTGAATGGGGATGCACTTTATGAGGCATTTCAGTGCATTACCCATTTTTTATGTAATATGAGTGAAGAGTCTTCACGTGATATGGTGGCTATAGCGTAGTTGGTTAACGCGCCAGATTGTGGTTCTGGAGACCGAGGGTTCGAGTCCCTCTAGCCACCCTAAGCAACACAGCTTTACAGTAGTTGAAACAATGGGCTATCGCCAAGCGGTAAGGCACAGCACTTTGACTGCTGCATACGACGGTTCGAATCCGGCTAGCCCAGCTAGAAGCGATGGATTTACTACGTCGCAGTTTTACAATTACATATGGGATACTAGCTCAGGTGGTAGAGCACTTGACTTTTAATCAAGTTGTCGGGGGTTCGAATCCCCCGTGTCTCATTTCGTCCTTATTCTGTTTGGAGTAGGGACTTATTTTTTAATAATTGTGTGGGATGCCACATAGGCGGATATGGCGGAATTGGCAGACGCGCTGGATTTAGGTTCCAGTGGGCGACCGTGCAGGTTCAAGTCCTGTTATCCGCACTGGAAAAGGCTTTTCGTGATGATTCACGGAGAGCTTTTTTTGTCAGATATTGTATTTACCGGATCTGAAGGCAGAGGGAGAAACTCCTACGTATTTGCTGAAGGAGGCAGACAGATAGTCGCCGCTTCCAAAGCCGGTCTGAAGGGCAACTTCGGACACCGGAAGATCTGTATTGATGAGCAGTTCTTTGGCGTGCCTTAGTCTTATGTTTATCAGATAACTGGAAAAAGAGGTGCCTACCTGTGAACTGAACAGCCTTGAAAAATGCCCTTCTGAAAAACCAACCCGGGCAGCAACATCAGATAGTTTGATGGACTCGGGATAGTTCTTTTCAATATAGTACATGGCCTCCATGATATCCTCAGAAAGCTCACTCTTGAAGGGAGTTCTGTCGGTGGTTGCATTGCCATCCTTTATCAGCACCAGGAGTCTGTAGAACAGTCCTTTCAGGAGAGTCTCGGAGTAGGAGGCTGAGCCTTCGAATATTTCCAGCATGTCTGCCAGAAGATTTTCAATTTTGCTGTGGGTGGTTTCGTCAAAGGAGAAGCGCTTTAAGTCAAATACATAATTCCAGATATCTGCGTCTACTTCATGGCAGAAGCTCTCTGCAATTTCTGGGGAAATCTTTATAAGATAGTTTACGTAGGGTTTATCGCTCATGGAGATGGTACGGTGATATAACCCCGGAGGCATGGCAGTAATGTCGCCTGCATGGACATCATATCGCTCGTAGGGGGTGATGAATCTTCTGTCTCCGGAGATGATATAGCCAAGACTGTAGTGCCTGTCAGCTTTTTCCAGCTGTGGCATCATGAAATCCGCAGGAAGATTTCTTTTCTGAATCGTTATTCGTGCATCAGAGGGCATATCCAGGGGCATCTTCTGATCCTCCTCATTCTTCTTTCCAAACTTTCCATACTGAACTATTCAATTTAAATATATCATAATTTCTAAGATAATCTCACATATAGCGCATGAAAATTAAGGAAATCCGTAATTTGACGACATACAATAATTGTATCGCTTACACCTATTAGAGAGGATTTTGTATGAGTACAGAAATAGAAATATTTATAGACAAGCTTTACCGTTACGACAGGAAAAATGAGCACTGTAGTATCGGGTTTCCTATTGAGAGGGGGCTTGTATCAGATACTTCCTGCTTTTCTGTTTGGGATCCGGTAAAAGAGATATATCTGCCAGTTCAGGTAAAGGCTACTTCAAGGTACCCAGATGGCTCCATACGCTTTGTTTTTATAAGATTTATTGCGGATATTCCTGCAAATAAAAAGGGCACCTTTATCTGCAAGATCAAAGGAAAAGAAGAGGAAACAGGAAGCGTAGCACTAGCGCTCTATAATCCGGTTAAGATCACTAAAACTTCCGCAGGATATGAACTGTCAACAAAAGATGATGTTACAGACAGGGAATTTAAACTGGGGCTTAGTGATAACTCGGATAAACTTCTGGATCATGTAACCTTTGGAAACATAGCTTACGAAGGAGGCATGTTTGAGGGGCCTGTGCTTAGAACTGCAAAGACCAGGGGCGAATACCTGATCAGATCCGGAAGCTGGGAGATAGTAGAAGAGGGACCACTTTGCGTTATTTTAAGGAATAAGGGCGTCCACGTAAATAAGGACAGTGACCTGCGTTACAGCTTTGAGGCCGGACTTACCTTCTGGGCGGGCAAATCTTATGCAGAAGTATCTTACAGGATAATCAATGATACGGAGGTGCCTTTAGAGGTTGAATCTCTTGTGTACCGTATTAAAAGAGATGGAGAACCTGGCGAGGGACAAGTCTTTCATGTTTCCAGCAGCGATGAGGCTGATAAGCTTGCAGAAAAAGAAGACCTTGGCAGGGTAAGGACTATCACAGCGTCCTCTAATTACAAGACCGATTACTATATTGGCGGAGATGGCGCAGCATCAAGACGACTCATAGATGCTGAATGGCTTATGAAAGAAGCTAACGAGCACTTTGCAGAAACTTTCTATGGAACCTTTTTTGCTGATGTAACAGGGGAAGATACCGGTATCTGCGCTACAATCTTTCAGGCGCAGCAAAACTTTCCAAAGGCGGTAGAGGCTGATGGCAGTGGAATAGCTCTTTTCCTGGTGCCGGAAGGCGCAAACAGTATAGTTCTTCAAAGCGGAATGTCAAGGGAGCAGAGATTCCTTATTCATTTCCATGAAGCAAAGGAGAGCATCAGCAGCTTAAATGACAGGAGCATTGTCTATCAGATGCCATACAGGCCTTATGTTCTTCCTAAGGTTCATCAGCGCGCTGGAGTATGGCCGGATGTCTTTTCCAAAAAGGCGGACTATAAAGTTGAACAGAATCTTATTGCCCGGGCTGACGGCCATTGTAGGGCCTATGGAATGCTGAACTTCGGGGACTGCTATGATGCCAACTACACGGCCCAGGGAAGAGGCTGCGGAAAGCTTGTATGGAGCAACAACGAATATGATTATCCCCATGCCTGTGCGATTATGTTTGCAAGGACCGGGATAAGGCGATTTTTGGATTATAACATAGCTGCAGCAAGGCATTGGATGGATGTTGACGTGTGTCATTTCCACAGGGATCCCCTCTATGTGGGAGGACAGTGGGAGCACACTGTGGGACATGTCATAGACGGCAAAATGGTCTGCTCCCATGAGTGGGTTGAGGGACTTCTGGATTATTATCATCTGACCGGTGATGGGAGAGGTTTAGAGACAGCCCTTGGCATTGGTGACAACGTTAACAGGCTCCTTGATACGCCCATGTACGCTAAGGCAGGAGAGATCAGTGCCAGAGAAACCGGATGGGCGTTGCGCACACTGACAGCTCTTTATATTGAGACCGGTGATAAAAAGTGGCTTAAGAAATGCGACAAGATACTGGGGGATTTTAAGACCTGGGAAGAACAGTATGGTCACTGGCTTTCACCCTACACAGATAATACCATCATCAGGGTCGGATTTATGATATCCGTTGCCATCGGCTCTCTTATGCGCTACTACAGAGAGTTTCCGGACGAGGAACAAAGGAACCTTATTATCAGAGCTGTTGATGATCTTATTGAAAACTGCTATGTGGAGGAATGGGGCATCTTCTATTACAAGGAGCTGCCTTCGCTTAACAGGCTTGGTAATAACACGCTTCTTCTGGAGGCCATGACCATAGCCTATGAT
>CAMVRW010000267.1 GCA_947169985.1 uncultured Butyrivibrio sp.
TTAAGCGCAATTTAATTGTTGACAATATACAAATTGTGTGCAATTATTTAGTCATCAAACAAAAAAACAGATAGGAGGTTAATGATCATGGAATATAAATTTACTGAAGATAATTTTGAGAATGAGGTTTTGAAGAGCGATATCCCGGTGCTGGTAGATTTCTACGCTGACTGGTGCGGGCCATGTAAGATGATGATGCCTGTAGTAGAAAAGCTTGCAGAAACATATGATGGCAAGGTAAAAGTTGGTAAAGTCAATTCTGATGAAAACAATGAGCTTGCTGCAAAATATGGAATCATGTCGATTCCAAGCTTTCTCATCATCAAAAAAGGCGAGGTTGTTGATAGTGCCATGGGTGCCATGCCTATAGATGCTCTTGCAAAAAAACTGGACGCAGTGCTTTAAGTATAACTATATTAAAAGGCGCCCTCCCCCTTCCAAGAGGGAAAGCGCCTTTCTTATTCTTCATCTCTTAATAATCGTCATTGTCACGTTCAATAAAGTATTCATCGTCTTCTGTGATCAATTTTTCTTTTTTCTCCCTCAAATCTTTCAGGCAGCACCGATTCAAAGTCCGCCACATTAGATTCATTGATCAGAACATAGTTTATGGTTATATTAGTTCTCCTGTGAATCGTCGTCATCGTCTGAGTCCTGGGTTGGAGAATCTGCATCTGCTGCTATCTGCTCAGGTTCGATTGCATCCGGAACAGGCTCAGCTTCTGGTATTTCCGGAAGAACAGCGTCTTCTGACTTGGGTTCATCTGCGCCATTCTCAGCTGGAAGATTTGAATCTTGGCTGGATGTTTCAAGTAAATCCTGCTGGTCAGTAGCCTGTTCAGTTACGCTATCTTCAGGTGACAAAGCGCTTTGTTCATCGCTTTCTTTCTCAGATTTTTCTTCCTGCTCACCAGCTGTTCCCGCATGGGCTGTTTCAGCTACGTCTGTTTCCTGATCCAGCAGCTCTTTTCCTGCTTCCGCTTCATCAATAGCCTCAGGATCTGTTGACAGTTCTTTTCCTGCTTCAGCTTCAGCTGTGTCTGCTGCTTTCAGCTCATCCTGCTGTTCTGACTCAGCAGCTGTCTCCAGCGCACCACCATTTTCTCCTTTGGCAGCGATGCCATCCACCTGGACATGGCTGGTATCTTCGCCTGTTTCCGGAACAGTAACTGCAGTCTTAACACCGGCTGTTGCATATACAATGTCAACAGCAGCAGTTGAAGCAACAGCTTCCTTAGAATCCGATATATTGAACAGACTCTGTTCTCCCATGTAAGGCATATTGTCCTTATCCTTTATGGTTGAAGAGTCACTTGAATTCAGCGGCAACAAAATATTACCATTGGCCCTTCTGCTGCTGCCAGCATCTGCCAGTTCCTTGGATATGCCATCAAGGCAGTTCAGATATGAAACTACGAAATCTAAAGAGGAATCATCTCTGGTTCCATCCTCGGACTGGATAAATTTCTTTTCAAAATCAGAAACGTCTGTATATCTTCCGCTGGAAATATTACTAACCACCTCATCCATAGGTGTTCCGGAGTGAAGCGAGTTCAGTATATAATCAAATCCTTCTAGAAGCCCCTTGTTGTTATAGATATCTTTATTTGTTGCTTCATCAAAAACAATAAGAGACTCATGTTCCCCCAACTCGTCTCTCTGGGTCAAATATTGAAGCGCAAGAGAGGACAGATATACACAAGCAAGATAACCGTTTACATAGTCTCTTCTCTCATTATTATTCCAATCATCATCACTTACAGGCACAAAATCAAGCCATGGGGACTCCTCTCCATACTCATCGCTATGCTTGGATCTGTAGTATTCAATTACACCCTCGACAGTATATTCCTCTTCAGTGTTTCCATAACGCATCTCATCAAATCTATCACTTCTATACTCATACACGTCATCTACACAGGTGGCAGAACCTTCAACAAACCAGTTAGGGAATTTGTTCTGTTCATACGTAATGGTAGACCCGGCAGGAACATCCCCTGCCATTCCGGTCCTGTTATAGTCATCCATAAAGGCATGCATCATCTCATGGACCACAGTGTTGTTAAGGGTGATCATATCCTTTTCTTTTATCTCATAGGCATTAGTCTCTGTATTGTATGAAAAGACTTTGTCAGTATCTACTCCAATATAATATTTGTATACATCACTTGTGTTGCTCTCATATTTTCCATCGACAAACGCAAGAGCATCTATATCCTCTTTAGGATTATCAGTACTTGTATGAGAGTAAACGTAAAGTCCAATGTTCTTTCCAATTGGATCAGCCTTGCTTTCATCGGCAGTGTCAGCTGCAGCAGCGCTATAGGAAGGGAAAGCGCTTACCAGTGAAAAGACAGCCTGGGGCTCGATAACATTTATGATAAGATCCAGCAGGTACTTAAGGTTGTCATTTCCAAGCTTTTCAATAACCTTCTCAGAGCAGTGGATCTTGACAAGTTCGTCGATAACTGTGCCGCCGCCCGGTATCTCTCCGCCCTGGCTTTCTCCAGAATCAGAGCTTTCCTGACTTGAAGAAGGAACATATTCGCTGGACTGAGTTGTTTCCTGAGCAGTCCATGCCTGGCCCTGTGCCTGCTCTTTCTCCTCAAAAGAAGCAAGATCGTAGGACTGGGTATTCCTGACATCACTTAAGAACTGTGTTACAGTGCCGGCATTCGCCAAAACTGAATAAGTGCTGGCGGTCTGCCCATTGTCATCAAGAGTGTCTACCAGCTGAGTGGAAGTAATAAAGGTGATATTCCTGGAAGGATCTGCCACCATCACCAGCTCTTCAGAGCTAAGCACCCCATCCAAAAACTCAGGAAGCTTTATCTGATAGCCATCAAGGCCTTCATCGTTTGCAACGGAAACCCCGGAAGGAATAAAGAATGTAAATACCGGAGTATACTTTTTCCCGGGCATGAAAACAAGAGCTATCTGACCATTTTCATCAACCCAGATAACAGGGATTTCCCAGAAATATCCCTCATTAGTCATTACAGTGGCAACACGGTCAAGGACGTCGCCGTATCTTGGCTGTTCAAGATTGACTATCCTAAGGCCCGAGACAGACTTTTTCCCGGCGGTTGTAGTCGCAGTGTCTGTCGAAGCCACACTGGTCCCGGTCTCCCGGTTCCTTACTGTGATTACAGGCGCGGCAGCACTTACCGAAACCGCAAACAGATTCGATATAACCAGGGTAAGAGCTACAGCAATACTGAGTTTCTTAGCGATAAATGATCTCATAGGACACCTCCTGATGCACATAAATATCCTATCGTATATATCGGCAATTACGTAAAAATATTATACACTAGAACGTGTACCAAAAAAAGAAAACAATTCGCGGTCAGCGCAGGGCGGGATCAGGGCTTTGGGGCTGCCGGCACAGAGGGGCTTGGCCCTTCGGGCAGCTCAGGCACCATCTGCCGACCTTCCGCAGCAAAAAGTTCCAAATCCTTGTCGTCCTTTTTGCACTAATTCATGGTCTTAAGAAATGTGCCCTTCTATTCTACGGACCGACGGCTACTGGGCTTTCGTAGCTGCTTGTTTTCCTTTTCGAGTCCTCCAAATAGCAAACGCCAGTTTCTTAGCGTTCCTATGCAGTTTTTAACTCGCATGCGAGAGATGTCTGAAGCAGGGCAATTAGAACGCCTAAATC
>CAMVRW010000268.1 GCA_947169985.1 uncultured Butyrivibrio sp.
CCTCAGCTACAAGAGGACCGCCGTTAAGACCGCAGCTGGTGATCTCAACCTGATCGATTGAACCGTCGGGCTTGATGGTGATCTTCTCAGCGCAGGCCTGTCTTGAGTAGTCAGACTTGTGTGTGAGTCTGTGGTAGAATACATACCACTCGCCGTTGATGTTCTCGATACTGCCGTGGGTAGTACCTGTCATATTCATCTTCTCTTCCATGGTCTTGCCATTGAAGCCTACGTCACCGTTGGAAACAAGGGTTCCACCGAAGGTGAAATCTCTGTCCGGATAATCACTGGTAGCATAGCAAAGCTCATGGTTCTGCTGTGATGAATAGATGTAGTAGTACTTATCTCCAACCTTACGCATTGAGCTTGCCTCGAAGAAAGGATGCTCCTCAAAGCTTGTGCCCTTGATGTTGTAAGGGATAAGGTGCTTAGCAGGTCCCTTGAGGGTCATCATGTCATCCTCAAGCTCCATAACGATAGGGCCCATTACGCTGCCCTTCTTAGCTTTCTCAAGGATCTCTTCTCTTGAGCGGTTGAACATTGTCATCTCAGACTTGATGGACTCCTCATTCTCAAAGAAGTCATCAGCTTCCTCGTACTGATACTGTGTACCGGAATAAAGGAAGATTCTGCCGTTGTCATTAAGAAGACCGGGATCGAAGCATACGAAATCCTGTGCAGGTGTTCCGTCGGGATTCTTAACAAATCCAAGATACTTGAACTCACCGGCAGGCTCATCACAAACAGCTACCTGGATAGGTCCGAAGTATCCGCCCTGTCCGAAGGGGCCTGACATAGCATAGTAAAGATAATACTTGCCGTCATTACCTCTTACGCAGTCAGGAGCGTACATGTAAGGTCTCTCAGCGTAGTCAGGATCCTGACTTGCCTTATAGATAACGCCCTCTTTTCTCCAGGACTTAAGATCGTCCACAGGAGCTGAATAAACTGTATAGTCCAGCATGCAGAAGGTCTCGCCGCCTTCCTTGTCATGTGAACCATAAATATATACTCTGTCACCAAATACGTGTGGCTCGCCATCAGGGATGCACTCCCCAAGAGGCAGGATAGGATTAAAAATCTGTTTTTTCATAGTTCCTTTACCTTTCTTGCAAATCGTTACTTAATAATAACTGTAAAATGCCACAAATGTCTTGTTACATCTTGCCAATTCATGTCCTATTATTGCGTTATAACCCTCTTACAGGGCTGTTGTGGAGATATCCGGGTCTTCTGTCATATGCGGCATCTCTTATAACAATTCTCTCAATAACTACGCCGGGATCCACCGGTAAAACAGCCAGGTCATGCCAGCCTTCCTTAAGGTCTCTTGCAAAAGCTGTTTCATGCTGGTTATCAAGAACTCCTCTTGCCCATTCAGGACAGCTTCTCTCTCCACCCTGGTAGTCATCCTGTACAGTCTGCAGTGTTTCAAATCCTGCATCTTTTGTATCCTCAGGATCCATAGCCACCTTTACGCGAAGAAGGCTGTCTGTGCTAAGAGCATTGCAGGGTGCGGTAACAAGAATGATCTCGTACTTGCCGTCCCTTGGCACATAGAAGCTTGAAGTAAAGCAGGGAAGTTCCTCTGTATCCTCTTTTCCGAATTCACAGGTCACAGGGAATGCCTTAACCGCACTGCCGTATTTACCATAGTTATCAAGAATCCTGTAGCCGGGCTCTGAAGGATCATCATCCACTTCAAATTCCCTGGCATCTATTGAAAGCTCCAGATCGCTGTCCTTTACAAAAGGCATAAGATTCTCAGGAAGGACCGGTACAAAATGGTCTATGGCCATCTCTTCGTCGGTGAAATTCCTTGCGCATACATAGACTTCAGCCTTATACATGGCAGCCTGGATCACAAACTTACCGATAACTGAGCCCTCAGGGAGCTTGTCATTAATGGTAACAACAACGAAATCTGTATATCCTTCAGCAATTGTGCCCTCTGTGGATGAAAGCTCCAGCCATTCGTCGCACTGGATGACCTTCCAGTTGATCTCTCCTGTGCCTGCATTTTCCAGCTCAATCTTTTCAAAGAGGCAGTTAGGACTGCAAAGTCCTGTGAGAACGACAGGACGTCTTGTCCAGTCGCCGCCCATGGTGTATCCCTCGTTATTGGCGCAGGCTACAACCACTCTGGGTCTCCTTGAAGGAATAACAGTGTGAACCACAGGGTATCTGGCTTCCTCATCATTCCAGTGAACAAAGCCCATATGCTCTGAACCCATGATTCCGTCCCACTTGCCGTCAGCGCACTCATAATAGCCCTTCTGGAGCTCTAAATCTCTGTCCATGCACTCATTTATCAGAGTGCCGTAAGCGTTGGCAGAAGGTCTTCCCTGAGCTGCCAGATAATGGTTCATTCCAGTATAGATCTGCATCTGTAAAAGATTCATTGATGCACATACAGGGAAGTAAACCAGCTGGTAAAAAGCGTCTTTGAGAGGAGTCTCCTTAAAGGTCTCCCAAAGCTCCTTAGCCTTATCCACTGAAGCATCTGCGATCTGCAGCATATAATCTGCCTCACCATAGTTAACAGGGTGATAGATCCTGTCATTTAATGCCTCAGGGCGTCTTACAGAATTAACATAAGTATAATTATCAAGCAGGGCTTCTATATCTGCAAAAGCGTCCTCATGGCCCGCAAACTGTCTCTTTACCCAGGCTGTAAGGTACTCTGCAGCAGCTTCTGTATTTGATGTTCCCCACTTATCGAAGTCATAGGCAAGATCCATAAAGAAGGAAAGTGGAAGCTCCTGGGGCTTAAGATCACCTACATTAACGATCCAGATATCTCTTACTCCGGACTCATAGGCCTGTCCCATCTGTTCCCAAACCTTGCTAAGGTGTGTGGAGTTAACCCACTCATAGGAAATAGGATCTCCGTGATAATCGAAATGATAATACATTCCCCAGCCGCCCTTGCGGTTCTTCTCGAACTCCTCGGGAAGCTTTCTCATATTGCCGAAATTGTCATCGCAGAGCATGCAGGTGATGCCGTCGAGCTCAGACCAGTATCTGAGGCCCTCTGCTGTCTCATCGCCGTAGAAGTACTGCTCTACCTCTTTATAGATTGCAAGCATTCTGGGAACACTTGTAAGGTCTTCACTGATTGTCTCTTTTATAAGATTGTTCTGTACTGTGATAACATCCTTAAGGTAGTCAATATTGTCCTGAAGAGTTGCTTCTCTTCCAAGAACCTCGCTGTCACGCTCACCACGCATACCCATGGTTACAACGTTCTCAAACTTACCGTTTCTCTTAAGGCCGCCTCTCCAGTAGTTAATGAGGCCCTCTCTGTTCTTGGAGAAGTTCCAGGCGCTGCCGTACTCGGTGTCATCACCCTTAATAAGGTCCCACTCCTCGCTGTGACGAAGGCAGGGCTCATGATGAGAGTTACTCATAACGATGCCCAGCTCATCTGCAAGCTCAGCATTGGCAAGGCCCGGGCCGTCCAGTGAGAAATTGGAGGTCCACATAGCCGGCCAGAGGTAATTGCCCTTCATTCTAAGGATCAGCTCGAAGACATGCTCATACATGGAAGCTGTGAAACCGCCGAAATGCTTGAAGGTCCAGTTACCAAAGGATGGCCACTCATCATTTATAAAGAAGCCTCTGTACTTAACTGAAGGCTCCTTGGAAACAAGATT
>CAMVRW010000269.1 GCA_947169985.1 uncultured Butyrivibrio sp.
TCTTGGACAGATGGATCTTAACATCAAATCTGATCTTGTATGGGAGCACTACCGCAATACTTTAAAGACTCTGTCTGGATATGGTGCAAGAATTGTAAGACTTGATGCCTTTGCCTATGCGCCCAAGGAGCCAGGCAAGAAGAACTTCCTTAACGAGCCAGATACCTGGGATGTACTTGAGAAGGTCAAGAAGCTTGCTGATGAGTTTAATGTATCTCTTTTACCTGAAATTCATGCAAGTTACAAGGAAAAGATATATGAAACCGTTGCTGATAAGGGCTATATGACCTACGACTTCTTCCTGCCAGGACTGCTCATTTATGCAATTGAACACAAGGACGGAGAAGTGCTTGCAAAGTGGGCCAGAGAGATTCAGGAAAAGAAAATCCGCGTAGTCAACATGTTAGGCTGCCACGATGGTATTCCTCTTCTTGATCTTAAGGGAATATTGTCTGATGAAGATATCGAAGAGATGATCCAGACTATCGTTGGAAGAGGCGGATTTGTCAAGGATCTTCACGGAGCCAAGAACATGTACTATCAGGTAAATGCTACCTACTACAGTGCTCTTGGAGATGATGACAAGAAGATGCTCTTTGCAAGAGCAATCCAGATGTTCATGCCAGGTAAGCCTCAGGTTTGGTACCTTGATCTCTTTGCGGGTAAGAACGACCACGAGGCAGTAAAGCGTGCCGGAGCAGGCGGACACAAGGAGATCAACAGAACCAACCTGACTACAGAGCAGATTCAGGAAGCTCTTAAGAAGGATGTGGTAAAAGAACAGTTAAATCTCCTTAAGATCAGGAATACCAATCCTGCCTTTGGATTTGATTCCAAGCTAGATATAAAGACAGAGGGTTCAGTTATGACCTTCACATGGACTAATGGTGAGAACAAGATATCACTTAGAGCTGATTTCTCAGATTACAGCTACACCATTCAGTAATAAAATAAAGATAAAAGAAAATGCCTCTCACGTCAGTGCGTGAGGGGCATTGTTTGTAATTCTTCCGGGGTTATATCAGATTCCTTAGCAAGACTGATGGTGTAGTCGATCTCCTTGGACAGGTATATAAGTCCTGCGCCGAAGAGAACATCGCCCTCCTCATGGGCTTTGGCTACATTTTCTTCAATCTTTTCTATGAGCTCCTCTCTTGGGAATTTAGCAAGTGTTGCTACTGCATCCTCAAAGCAGGGCTTTTGAATATCCTTAAGACAATCAAAAAGGAAGTCTATTCCAACTGCATTGGCAGGATATCCGATCCTTCTTAGCATCTGGGATCCGTTGCATACACACATGTCGTCCTTGTACTTGGTAATATCCCACCAGTCTGCAGTATTCTTGATCACCTTATCCTTGATGGCGTATGCGATGGTTAAAAGCTCATTGTCTGTAAGAACTCTTGAGAACATTGCTTCTCTGGCCACAAAGGAATTGGTAAGTCCTTTTTCGTGCTTCTTTTTTTCCTTGGGAGAGATGGTGCGCTCTTCAATCTCAGTCAGCTCTTTTTCCCATTCAAGACGTATCTGATCCCAGTCTGCCAAAGCAAGTTCTTCATAGCTCTTTCCCCAGACTCTTCTAAAGGCCGTTCCGCAGTCGCTGGAAATTGCTGATCTTCTGACGCTCTTGTTCTTTTCGAAGATCCTGTTGGCCTCAAAGATCTCTTCAAGAGCCCTTCGTATCTCACCTGAGTAAACCCATTCGTGACAGTCAAGTCTGTGACCGTCTATCATTACCAATTCTCCTGCGGGAGCATCAAATTCCTTGATAAGGTAAAGAGGATAGAACCTGCCACCGACAGAAAACCATCGTCCGCTTTTGCTGACCTTGACTTTTCTGCATACATGGCCGTCTTTCATGACGTACCTGGAAAATTTATCCTCAGCCAGGAGCTTTACTGTATTCTTGAATCCGAACTTTTCGCCCCAGTAGGGAACAGTGCTGAGTTTTGTGAGGCTCTCTTTTGCAGGGGCTTTGATTTTCTTCCAGATTGTTGGGAAGAGAAAGAACAGTACAAATCCCTGTGGGCCTGCTGAAAAAATCATTGAGAGAATAACTGCCGCAGCTAAAAATCCTGCTCCCATCACCATGAGAGTAGTCAGAAAAGAGCCGTTTCTAAGTAATCCTTTAATATAATTCCACATAAAAAACTTAATCCTTAAGATATATCAGATAATACATTGCGCCTACGCACAAACCGCCACCTATTATATTACCCAGGGTTACGGGAATCAAGTTGGTCACAAGAAAACCAAAAAGTGACAGCGATGGGGCTGAAATGCCATAAATGGAGGTTGCGATCATGCCTGCAGGAATGAAGTACATGTTGGCTACGCAATGCTCAAAGCCGCCGATGATAAAGAGCATAACCGGGAACCAAAGTGCCAGGACCTTGCCTGCCAGTTCGTCTGCGCCAAAGGAACACCAAACAGCCATGCACACCAGGATGTTACACAGGATTCCCTTTAAGAGACCATCGGAAAAAGAAATCCCGCTCTTTGCTACGGCTGTATTTACAACGGCCTGGGCAAGAGCACCGTCAGCAAATGCATAGGTGTGAGAGAAGTTGGCTAAAAGAGCTATAGCAAGACCTCCAACCATATTTCCAAGATATACAATGAGCCAGTTTCTGAGCATTCCTGCCACAGTGGCTTTTTTTGAAAGGACCGGTATAAGAATAAGGCAGTTGCCTGTAAAGAGCTCTGCGCCTCCTACAAGGACCATAAAAAGACCTATTGGAAAAACAACTGAACTGATAAGACGGCCGGTTGATGGATCAGGGGCACATACGGAAGCAATCTGGCTTCCAAGGCCTCCGAGGGCAATAAAAGCGCCGGCCATAATTCCCAGGAGGAAGGTCTTTCTGAAGGAAAGCTTTGTCTTGGCAACTCCGGCAGTTTCATAGGTACTTGCAATAGCAGCAGGTGACTTCATGGCAAACTCCTTTCGAACAAAACAATTCAATTACACATCATATAGTATAATAAACAATGCAAAAACACAATATATAGATACCTTCTTTTAATCGGGACTTTGAGTTATAATAGACGGGTAATTAATTCAAAGAAATAGTAGAAAGATTCAATAATTCAGATGTCAAACACACCTAAAACCATTATAGTTATGCCTGTTGCCAATGAAGCAGATACCATGGAGCAGGTAGTATCGCAGATTTTTTCCCATAATTTTGAAAACCTATATTACTATCCGGTCATAGATGATTTTTCAAAGGATGACACAGAAAAGATACTTCGACAGAAGGCTGCGGAGAATCCTAATATCAAAGTGATCTATTACAAGGAATCCAGGGGAGTAATAAGTTGTTACCTTGAAGGTTACAGACAGGCTCTTTTGGATGGGGCAGACAGGATAATCGAGATGGATGGCGGACTTAGCCATGATCCAAAGCAGCTTCCCCAGTTTATGGAAAAGCTTGATGAAGGATACGATTGTGTCTGGGGCTCCAGATTCATAAAGGGCGGCGGAGTATCTGATCTTCCGTTCTACAGAAGAGTCTTAAGCTCAGGTGGAACCATCCTTTCCAACATAGTCCTTGGGACAAAGCTTAAAGACATGACCAGCGGATATGAGGCTTTCCATAGACACGTTCTTGAGAGCATCAATCTTGACCAGATAATGTCC
>CAMVRW010000270.1 GCA_947169985.1 uncultured Butyrivibrio sp.
ACATGATGCATGGTCTTAAGCTTGCAGGCGTAGATATCAACAGAAAGATGCTTGCAGAGCTTGCAGTAAATGATCCTGATGGATTCAAGACACTTGCAGAGCTTGCAAAGGAAAAGATTGCATAAGAAAAACCACATAATTTTAGTGGAAACTATTATTGTAATGATAGTTTTTTAAGAGTAAAATTAAGGAGTCTGATGAAAATCAGATTCCTTATTTTTTTATTCTACGGAGGATAGTTTATGGCATTTGAGAATTTGGAACCCAGAGAGGTTTTTCATTATTTTGAGGAGTTGTGTAATATTCCCCATGGCTCAGGGAATCTGCAAAAGATAAGTGATTACCTTGTAAGCTTCGCCAAGGAAAGAGGCCTTGAAGTTGTACAGGATGAGAAGCTGAATGTGATCATCAAAGCTCCTGGAACTGAGGGCTGCGAGGATAAAGAGCCTGTGATCCTTCAGGGACATATGGACATGGTGGCTGTAAAGGAAGCTGACTGTGATATAGATATGAAAAAAGAAGGTCTGCGGGTTACTACAGACGGAGAATATGTCTGGGCAGAGGGCACAAGCCTTGGAGGCGACGACGGAATTGCAGTTGCATACTGCCTGGCGCTCCTTGATTCCAAGGATATCCCTCATCCACCTCTTGAGGTTGTTATCACAACTGATGAAGAGACAGGAATGTACGGAGCTTCCTTTATTGATCTTTCTTCCTTAAAGGGAAAGAAGATGATCAACATCGACAACGAGGAAGAAGGAGTGTTCATCACCAGCTGTGCAGGCGGCGCAAGAGTTTATTCAGAGCTTTCTGTGGGTAAGACTGAAGCCCAGGGCGTAAAGGCTAAGGTTAAAGTTTCCGGACTTTACGGCGGACACTCCGGTGAGATGATCATAAAGGGAAGAGGAAATGCAAACCACATTCTTGCAAGAGCTCTTTTGGAAGCAATGGATTCCCTGGATCTTAATATTGTAGATATTAAGGGTGGGGTTGCTGATAATGCCATTCCTTTTGAGGCAGAGGCAGTGGTAATGGTTAAAAAGGATGACTATGAGGCCTTTGCCCGCAGCATCAAGACTACTGCTGATGCTGTCCGTGGTGAGCTGGAGGTAAAGGATCCTAACGTTACCATAACATTAGAAGACTGTGATCCTGGAAAGACTGGAAGTGAACAGGCTATTGTTTCAGAGGACACCAGAAAAGTGCTTTCACTTATCTGCGCTATGCCTGATGGGGTACAGGCTATGAGTGCTTCAGTTGAAGGCCTGGTTGAGACATCCTTAAATCTCGGAATCCTTAAGCTTGAAGGCGATAAGGTGACAATTGAGCATTCAGTAAGGAGCAGTGTGGAATCTTCAAAGGAACACCTTATAAGAAAGATGAGCATCATTTCAAAGAGCTTTGGTGCAAAGGTTACAGTCAGTGGCGCTTATCCGGGATGGAAGTATA
This sequence comes from uncultured Butyrivibrio sp., assembly GCA_947169985.1. Lineage (GTDB taxonomy): Bacteria > Bacillota > Clostridia > Lachnospirales > Lachnospiraceae > Butyrivibrio. The sequence goes on from CAMVRW010000270.1 coordinate 1,450, forward strand.
AAGAGCATTCAGATCTTCGTGACCACATGGTTGAGGTATACGAAAAGCTCTATGGCAAGAAACCTGTGCTTATGGCAATCCACGCTGGTCTTGAGTGCGGAATCCTGAGCGACAAGATTGAAGGCCTTGATTGCATTTCCATAGGACCTGATATGCAGGACATCCATTCAACAAAAGAGAAGCTGGCAGTAAAATCAACTGCCAATGTATGGGAGTATTTAAAGGCGGTACTTAAGTAAAAAAGCCAGGAGGGGCGTTACATGGACACATTAAGGCAGACCATTATGGATTCTGTAATCAATCAGTTTAATCAAAAGGGTATGAAGTTTACCATGGATGACATTTCCAAGGAGCTTCACATCAGTAAGAAGACCATTTACAAGGAGTTCAACGACAAGGACGAACTCTTTTATGCCACAGTGGATTATGGTTTTTCCAATGTAAAGAAGAAGGAAGCTGAGATCCTTCAGGATGATTCCCTTGACCTTATGGAGAAGATTGCCAAGGTCATAGTCTGTCTTCCTGACAATTACAGGACTATTGACTTCAGAATGGTGTATCAGCTAAGGGAAAAACATCCTCATGTTTACAGAAGGATTGCAAAAAGGATCGAGAGTGACTGGGATGAGACAGAAAAGCTCATTGCTCAGGCTATGGAGCAGGGACTCATAAGGACAGATCTGGACATTTCTGTTATCAAACTTACTATCGAAGGAGCCATTGAGAAGTTCCTTACATCTGAGGAACTGTCAAAGACCAACGTTAGTTATGAAGAATCCCTTAATGACATGATCGATATCATAATAAACGGCATCAGGAAATAAGTGCTGTATTGGAGGACTAATTCAAAATGATCTACGCTGATGGAAAGATATTTCTTTTACAGACAAAAAACACTTCCTACCTTTTCAGGAAGCTTGAATCAGGGCATCTGGAGCACCTTCATTTCGGTGGATCTCTTTTCTCTGAAAAGAAATATGAAAGTATGAAGGACGAGGTAGACTTAGAGGCCAAGGACAAGGAACTGATTGAAAAGACAGTTCTGGCCGTTGCGCCGAAACATTATTTTGGTGGCGGAAACATGAACTACTACTCAGATGAGTATCCAACTCTCTGTCTTGAGATGATGGGGCTGGAGATGAGCTCCTTTGGAAAGGGAGACATCAGGGAGCCTATGGTTGAGCTGGTTTACCCTGATGGTTCCACTACAGTGGATTTCCTTTTCTACGACTATGAGGTCAGAAAGGGGAAAAGAGCTTTAGAGACCCTTCCATCTTCCTACGATGACAAGGACGAAGCCCAGCAGCTAATAATAAAGCTTACAGATAAGGAGTACGAGACAAGGCTTGACCTTATTTACAGCGTATTCCCTGACTGCGATATCATCACAAGAAGTGCTGTTATCTATAACGACTCAGATAAGCCTGTAAAGGTTGAAAGGCTCCTTAGTGCGTCAGTTGATATCTACGAGACAGGGCTTAAGTTCACTTCCTTCCACGGAAGATGGGCTTATGAGATGGGCAAGTCAGAGTCACTTTGCAAAGCAGGCAAGGTGGTTTCTGAAGAGCTTGCTGCAGGCGAGTCTGGATCAAGATCCAACCCCTTTGTTATTGTCAGTGAAGCAGATACAGATGAGAATCATGGAAACTGCATCGGCTTTAACCTTGTTTACAGTGGCAATCACTATGAGGCTCTTTCCTCAAATGGTTGCAGTATGAGCCGCTTTGTTACAGGTATTCAGCCTGTGGGCTTTGAGTGGACCCTTGAAAAGGGAGAAAGCTTTGAGGCTCCGGAGACTGTAATGGCATATTCATCTGAGGGCTTTAACGGTATGAGCCACAATATGCATGAATTTGTCAGAAAGCACATCGTAAGGGGGACATGGCGTGATAAGGCAAGGCCTATCCTGATCAACAGCTGGGAGGCTAATTACTTTGAGTTCACACAGGGGTCTTTATTGAACCTTGCTAAAGAAGCTAAGAAGTGTGGAATAGAGATGTTCGTCATGGACGACGGCTGGTTTGGCGAGCGTAATGACGATCACAGATCCCTTGGGGACTGGTATGAGAACAAGAAAAAACTTCCCGGTGGCATAAAAGAGCTTGCTGAGAAGATCACAGATCTTGGCCTGTTATTTGGTCTTTGGGTTGAGCCTGAGATGGTAAATGAGGACTCTGATCTTTATAGAG
>CAMVRW010000271.1 GCA_947169985.1 uncultured Butyrivibrio sp.
ATGCCTTATAGGCATCCTTGATATATTTCCTTGCAAAAAACACGTCGGGATCCGGAAGGTCATCAAGTCCTACTTCATCAGCATACTTTGCAAAGATACCTGCAAGAAACTCACCAAAGGCACTCCATTCATCCCTTTCCTCAATAACTACTGCATTTTTCTTGTTCATATTCATCCTCCATTGGAAAGAGCCGGCAGCGAGAAAAGGTAAATTCACTCCCATAAACCGGCTCTAAAAAACTTTTCTATTATTACAGTTATAAAATACTTTTATTTTTATCAGTTTATCGGTTTATCAGTTTATCCTGTCAGGTGAAGGGAATCTCCATCTGTTCAGAAACCCGCATAAAGCCATCAGAATCAACGACCTCTGGCGGAGTGCCTTCCCTGACCCATCCGCGCTGCTTGCCATAGTCAAAGAAGTTATGACTCGATACTCGTTTCCATCCCGGGATGTTATCCATGATGTTCGCTATCAGCCTTGCTTCACCCTGCTTGGGTTTGTCAAAAAGACTGCTATGCCCCAGTGCTTTATAGAAAAGCATCTGAACACATACATAATTCTCTTTAGTAGCATCGAGGAAATCACGTATCTCTGTTTCCATTGGATCTTCCGGAACAAAGTCTTCCTGAAGAAGCTCCAGTTCTTCCTGCATTTCTTTTGAAAGAGTCAGAGAATAATCTCCTGACCTGAATATCACCATCATCTCAGCCCACATCTGCTCGATATATTTTCTGGATTCTTCCTCATCATCGAGGATGTGGACCTCAGCAAGTGATGCATGACACTCAATAGGGATAAACCTCCGGTTACCTGATTTATCCGGAGGAAGGAACTGTCTTTTATTCGATGTTCCTGCAAATACACACTTCCTTGGATGCTCAGATACAAATTTGTCATATCTTATGCGGTATACATCCACCTGTCTTGTTATAAAAGCTTTGATCTCCTCAGCGTTTGATGCTCTTACTGTAGCAAGCATCTCCGCCATTTCTACTATCATGTGCCCCTGAAGCTTTTCAAAGACATCATCTCCTTCAAGGTTCTTGAGGTCATCAGTGAAATACCTGTCCTCTATAGCAAGGAATCGCAGAAATGTTGATTTGCCTGCTCCCTGACCACCTACAAGACAGATCATATAGTCAAACTTGTGTCCGGGATCATACACTCTCGATATTGCACCAAGCATGAATATTTTGAGTGCCTGATAATTGAGCTCGGACTCATCAGCACCAAGGAAGTGGTGCAGAGCATGACGCACTCTTTCGGTTCCATCCCATACAAGCGACTCCCAGTACTGCTTTATTGGATGATAGGGATTATCGAAAGAAACCGTCTTTATAGCTCTTTCGATCTTCCTGTCATCTTTCAACCCGTAATGAACTTCAAGATAGGTTATAAGATTTGCCACATCTACATCAGTCAGTGCGGCAGTGCTTCTTCTCCATGGCACAGGTTTTATGATGTCCACCCTTTCATTCAGCTCATTAAATCTGATTGCATCCTTCAGCACCGGATCTTCCCGTAGTGCTGTTTTACAGTTGTTATTTGTCTGAAGCGGGATCCCTTTAGGATCTGTTTCAAGAAGCTGTTTCACCTGTATGCGCCTTTCTGAAATCTCATCATTATCAGCCTCATTATTTGTGCCTCCATCTGTAGCAATTTTCTTAGCCATGCGCTCCATGAATCCAGAAGCAAAAAGCACAGTGGCCATTCTTTCCATTTCTTCATCAGTTAAAGTTTTTAATTCGTTCCCCAATACGTTTTATCTCCTCTCCATAAGTTTCCAGTATTTCAATCTGTTCAGTTCGTTCTCCAAATAACAGAGCATCAAGGATTTCATTTACAAAATCCAGCTTATCCAGTGCCTCCACGAAAAAAGGATGCCAGTCGGCATCCCCTTCGTCCTTTGGTTCATATTCTTTTTTCCAGTTCCACAAAAGCCTGTGATAATCTGACAGTACATTTATTGCATCCCGCCTTATTATATCGAAGGCTCTCACAACTTCACGTTTTACCAGCAGTTCTTTCTCCTGATGGATCTGGTCTTCTGTTTTAGCAGCTTTAAGCTCATCCGTGCCAAACTGAATACCAAGACAGAAATCTTCATTCAGCTTTTTTACAGCATCGATACCAGATAATCCATAGTAGTTTGAAACAAAATCGATAACGTCTCCATCAGCACCGCACCCAAAACAGTGATAACGTCTGCCAACTTTCATGCTGGGATGCTGATCACTATGGAAGATGCAGCAACGCATCCCTTTGTTGCCGACATCAATTCCATAATGTCTAAAAGCATCAAGTGTCGTAACTCTATCTTTTACTTCTTCAAATACATTCACCTCTCATACCTCCCTCAAAGACACTGCTCATGTTTTCGTTTTCTTGCCGGAACTTCCAGCGCCTTTACTTTATCTTCTCTTGCAATCGCCTCTTTTCTTTTATTAAGCGCTTCCAAGACACTTGGCCTTGCAGCATCTGCTATCTTGTTAAGGAGATGCTCCTTCTTTTCAGAGGAGGCAAAAGACCTTTTCAGAGTATTTACGACTCTTGACTTTATCGTGGATAATCTCTGCTGGAGTTTATCCAGCTGTTCCATTGCAAACTTCCCCAGAGTTTTAGTGATAAGGTTATCCGACTCAGTAATCTCTGTTTTTAGCTTTTTTATCTCTTTAGATTCCTCTCTTTGTCAGGCTCATCAAAGTATTCTTTGAATACATGCTTACCAGAAATGCACAGTTCTCCTTCTTCATAGTATTTCTTTTCCTTAATAAGTCCTGCAGCTTCACGTAATTCGTTTTTATCATCGAGTGTTTTATCAATGATAAGCGGTGTAGACCCAACCAGTATTTTTCCAGCAGTAGACTGCTTTAGCGGAACTCCTACCGGTGTAGAGCCAATGCTGACTGTTTCAGCATTTCCACAACCATTGCCAATTTCTACATCAGTACAGTTATGCATTTTAAAGAAGTCATACCCAATCTCAGCATGCTTTTCAGTCATGAAATCTCCGCCTGAGATAAAATGAGAAATCTGTGACAAGTCCATCTTGTCCGGCAAAAATCTCATGGTAACATCCAACACAGCTGGTGATCCAAAGACAATGTTAGGCTTCTTTCCATAATAATATCCAACCGTGTCACTATCCCATCTGGGAGTCATAATAGCTTCTTTTCCCCACAGAAGAGATGTTAAAAGAGATGTAACCATGCCATAGGGATAACGAAGCGGTACACATGTCATGGTTTTAGTTGCATGGATATTTTCTGTATGACTTGTCTTACCTGCATAAATCTGAGCCGCCAATATGTTTTTATTTGTAAGCACCACTGCCTTAGGCTGGCCCGTTGATCCGCTGGTATAAAGAATCATTGAATCAATATTTCCATTTGGAAGGTGAAATGTATCCTTCTGCTCTTTTGCATAAAAACCAAGTGAATGGAAATCTATAATCTCATCACTAACACGCTTAACCATGCAGAAATCTCTGGAATCAACAAGATCTTCCGAAAGCCTTACAATATGCTTTACATTTGACCTTTTTATGATTTCAGCGCAGTCAGCTTTAAGATCAGAAAAACATATGATAACAGGGGAATTATACATCT
>CAMVRW010000272.1 GCA_947169985.1 uncultured Butyrivibrio sp.
GGCAGCAGCGGAGTCAGTAGTTCTTTTGAAGAATGACGGAGTCCTTCCTCTTGCAAAGAATATTAAGACCATCGGTGTAGTTGGTCCTAATGCAGACTCAAGATATGCACTTATGGGTAACTACTACGGAACTGCTTCCCAGTACGTGACAGTTCTTGAGGGTATCAGAGAGCTGGTTTCTGAGGATACAAGGATCCTTTATTCAGAAGGCTGCCACCTCTGGAAGGAAAATGTGCAGAATCTTTCTGACAAGAATATGCAGGATAGAAAGGCTGAAGTTGAGACAGTTGCTGACTACTCAGATCTTTTGATCGTAGTTGTTGGTCTCGACGAGAGACTTGAAGGCGAAGAGGGCGATGAGAGTAACCAGTTCGCATCAGGCGATAAGCTGAGCCTTGATCTTCCTCTTTCCCAGAGACAGATGCTCAATACAGCGCTTAATTCAGGAAAGCCAACAATCGTTATCAACATGTCCGGTAGTGCCCTTGATCTTTCAGAGGCCCAGGACAAGGCAAATGCCGTTATCCAGGCATGGTATCCCGGAGCTCTTGGTGGAAGGGATGTGGCAGGAATCCTCTTTGGTGAGATTTCTCCTTCAGGAAAGCTTCCTGTAACCTTCTACAAGGACACAGACGATCTTCCTGACTTCAAGGATTACTCAATGAAGAACAGGACCTACAGATACTTCCAGGGAACGCCTCTTTATCCATTTGGATATGGTCTCACCTACGGTGACTGCAGGGCAAAAGAGATGTCAGTAGATCTTAAAGGTGCTGGCGATTCCTTCGATGGTGCAACAGTGACTGTAACTGTTAAGAATGAAGGTAAGGTTGCTACAGATGACGTACTTCAGGTCTATGTTCAGGATACAGGATATGAGTTGGCAATCCCTAATCCATGTCTTGCAGGATTTGAGAGAGTACACCTTGATGCTGGTCAGGAGAAGAAGGTTGTTATAGAACTTCCAAAGAGAGCATTCACTTCAGTAGATGAAGAGGGTGAGAGAAAGCTCTTTTCCCAGAAATTTACAGTGTTTGCGGGATTTGGACAGCCTGATAAGAGAACTGAAGAATTGACCGGTGTTAAGGCACTTTCAGAAGATGTATCACTTTAAAAAATGATAGGTACAACCGCAAGTATTTTTGTATAAAAATCGCGATATATTTTCTATAAATTTGTCACGTTGTATTTTAAGTTGTACTGATATAGGATGATAAGGGATTGTGTAATAAGGCAATTCGCTTATCATCCAATCGTATTTGAATGACAGGAGGACGGTATGAATTTTTTAATCGGAATTGATGTTGGTACTTCCGCTACAAAGACAGTTCTTTTCGACGAGAATGGAAATGTTATCGCTGAGAGAGCTTATGAGTATCCAATGTACACACCTCAGAACGGCTGGGCTGAGCAGGAGCCTTCAGATTGGAGAAAGGCTTCCCTTGAGACTGTTGCAGCTGTTGTAAAAGAGGCTTTGGACAGTGGAAAGGTTGCTAATGCAGCTGATATTAAGGGTATTGGTATTTCCGGACAGATGCACGGCCTTGTAATGCTGGATGAGGCAGGCGAGGTAATCAGACCTTCAATCATCTGGTGCGATCAGAGAACCGGCGACGAAGTTGAGGAAATGCTTCAGATCATGCCCAGAGAAAAGTGGATCGAGATTACAGCTAATCCACCTCTCACAGGCTGGACAGCAGCTAAGATCCTTTGGGTAAGAAATAAGGAGCCAGAGAACTACAAGAGATGCAGACACATTCTTTTGCCTAAGGACTATATCAGATACGTTCTTACAGGTGAGTTTGCAACAGAGGTTTCAGATGCATCAGGAATGCAGCTGATGGATGTGGCAAAGAGAGACTGGTCACAGGAAGTTCTTGATAAGCTCAACATCGACAGAAGCCTTCTTGGAAAGATGTATGAATCCTGCGAAGTGACAGGAACTCTTTTACCAGATGTTGCTAAGATGCTTGGTCTTACTACAGACACAGTTGTTGTTGGCGGTGCTGGTGACAATGCTGCTGCTGCAGTTGGAACAGGCGTAGTAAGAGAAGGAACAGCTTTCACAACAATCGGAACTTCAGGCGTTGTATTTGCCCATACTGATAAAGTATCTATCGACCCTAAGGGCCGTGTACATACCTGCTGCTGCGCAGTTCCAGGCGCATGGCACATCATGGGTGTTACACAGGCTGCAGGATTCTCACTGAAGTGGTTCAGAGACAACTTCTGCCAGAGCTACATCACTGAAGCTGAAGAGAAGGGCGTAGATCCATACGATCTTATCAATGCAGACATTGAGACAGTTCCTGTAGGAAGCGACAGACTTATCTACCTTCCATACCTTAACGGTGAGAGAACACCTCATCTTGATGACAAGGCAAGAGGTGTATTCTTCGGACTTTCAGGAATCCATACAAGAAAGCACCTGCTCCGTGCAGTAATGGAGGGTGTTTCATATTCACTTTGCGATTGCAACGATATTCTGAACGAGATGGGCATCAAGGTTCAGGAGATGATGGCTTGCGGAGGCGGCGGAAAGAGCAAGATCTGGAGACAGATGCTCTCAGACCTCTATGAGTGCAAGGTTGCAACTATCAACCAGGAACAGGGACCGGCTCTTGGCGTGGCTATCCTTGCTGGTGTTGGAAGCGGAGTATATTCAAGCGTTCAGGAAGCATGCGACAAGCTTATCACAAAGGCTAAGGAGACTTCTCCAGTTGCTGAGGATGCCAAGAAGTACGCTGAGTATCATGCGCTTTACAAAAAGCTCTATGCAGACCTTAAGGGAGACTTCCAGGATCTGGCTAAGCTTTGATTATCGGTACATTAGGGGCGTGGCCCCTGTATATAACAATTAAGATTCAAATGAGTAAGAAAGGGGATTTTTTATGATCAACATTCCAGAAATGAAAATCGGACTGGTAGCTGTAAGCCGTGACTGCTTCCCAGCTTCACTGGCTGTAAACAGAAGAAAGGCGCTTGTAGAAGCTTACAAGAAGAACTTCAACGACAAGGACGTTTATGAGTGTCCTGTATGTATCATCGAGAGCGAGACACAGGCTATGGAAGCTCTTGAGGATATCAAGAAGGCAGGCTGCAACGCTCTTTGCGTATACCTCGGAAACTTCGGACCTGAGATTTCAGAGACACTTATTGCTGAGAAGTTCGACGGACCTGTTATGTTCTGTGCAGCTGCAGAGGAGTCACAGGGCGACCTTATCGATGGCAGAGGAGATGCTTACTGCGGAATGCTCAATGCAAGCTACAACCTTCACCTTCGCGGAGTAAAGGCTTATATTCCTGAGTATCCTGTTGGAACAGCTGATGAGTGCGCTAAGATGATCAACGAGTTCGTTCCGATCGCAAGAGCACTTGATGGACTTGCTAACCTCAAGGTTATTTCATTCGGACCTCGTCCTATGAACTTCCTTGCATGCAACGCACCTATCCAGCAGATCTACAACATCGGTGCAGAGATCGAAGAGAACTCAGAGCTTGATCTTTTCGAGAGCTTCAACAAGCATGCTGGTGATCCTAGAATCGCCGATATTAAGGCTGACATGGAGAAAGACCTTGGCGCAGGCAACAAGAAGCCTGAGATCCTTGA
>CAMVRW010000273.1 GCA_947169985.1 uncultured Butyrivibrio sp.
AGTTGTCCGACACGGCAGAGAGGTCCTTTCCAATATCATCTCATCCCAGATTGCTCTTCACACCGTTTATGGCGGCGTTGTTCCTGAGATAGCATCAAGGAAGCACGTTGAAAAGATAAATGGCTGTATTAAGGCTGCCCTCTCAGAGGCAGGCCTTTCTTTGGATGATATAGATGCAGTAGCAGTAACCTACGGCCCAGGCCTTGTAGGTGCTCTTTTGGTGGGCGTTTCTGAGGCCAAGGCCATTGCCTTTGCGACAGGAAAGCCTCTTATCGGAGTTCATCATATTGAGGGACACATCAGCGCCAACTTTATCGAAAATAAAGATCTGGAGCCTCCTTTTGTGTGCCTTGTGGTTTCCGGCGGACACTCTCATCTTGTGGTGGTAAAGGACTACGGCGAGTATGAGATCATTGGTCAGACCAGGGATGATGCAGCAGGAGAGGCTTTTGACAAGGTGGCAAGAGCTATTGGTCTTGGATACCCCGGTGGTCCAAAGATTGACAAGGCTGCCAGGGAAGGAAATCCGGAAGCATTTTCTTTTCCCCAGGCAAAGATACCCGACGCAGAGTACGACTTCTCCTTCTCAGGACTTAAGTCGGCAGTTCTAAACATCATCAACCAGGCAAAGATGCAGGGCCAGGAGCTTAACCAGGCAGACGTTGCAGCATCCTTCCAGAAGGCTGTGGTAGAGGTCCTCACAGGCCATGCCATCAAAGCCTGCAAGGAGTATGGCTACGACAAGCTTGCCATTGCCGGCGGAGTTGCCTCCAACACTGCACTCCGTGAGCTTATGGAAAAGGAGTGCGCTGCGAACAATATCAGATTTTACAGGCCAAGCCCGGTGCTGTGTACAGATAACGCAGCAATGATCGGAGCTGCGGCTTATTATGAATACAAAAAAGGCGTTAGATTCGGACTTGATATGAATGCAGTACCAAACCTGCCCCTTGGAGACAGGGAGCGCAGATTCCACGGAGGAAGAGCATGAAGACAGTAGCGGTGGTCCTGGCTGCAGGCAGCGGCAGCAGGATGAACTCTGACGTTAAAAAACAGTATATGGAGATCGGCGGAAAGCCGCTTATTTACTACTCTTTAAAGGCCTTTGAGGAGAGCATCATCGACGATATTATCCTGGTGGTTTCTCATGGGGATATTGATTATGTGACAAAAGAGATAGTGGAGAAGTATAAGTTTGACAAGGTCCAGGCTGTAGTTGAGGGCGGACTTGCAAGATACCACAGTGTGCGTCTGGGGCTTCAGGCAGCAGCTGCTGATTGTGATTATGCCTTTATCCATGACGGCGCCAGACCCTTTGTTGACAGGGATATCATTATGCGTTCTCTCCAGGCAGTAAAGGAGTATAAGGCCTGCGTTGTTGGCATGCCTGCCAAAGATACCATTAAGATTGCTGACGAAAAGGGCTTTGCGGCTTCAACACCTGACAGGAATCTGATGTGGACTATCCAGACTCCACAGGTCTTTTCCTATAAAACAATACTGGAATTATATCAGCGCCTTGACCGCGAGGAAGGTGAACTGATGGCAAAGGGCGTCAACATCACTGACGATGCCATGGTTGTGGAGTACTACACCGACACAAAGGTGAAGCTGGTGGAGGGTTCCTACGACAACATCAAGATCACTACTCCGGAGGATATAGCGGTGGCAGAAGCCATTCTGGAGAGAAGAAGGCGCAGTTAACGGAGAATAGATTCCCATGGGAAGTTCAGACACAATGCGTAAACCCAGGGTGTGCATGATAGTCCAGCAGCGGGACGTCAAGGGCGGAATCGCCTCAGTGACCAACGGCTATTATGGCAGTTCCCTGGAGGATAAATACGATATAAGGTACGTGGAGTCATATTGCGATGGCTCCCAGTTCAAAAAACTCATTAAAGCACTGAAGGGACTGTCAGAGTTTAGGCGGGTACTAAAAGACTTTAAACCGGAGCTTGTTCATATGCACACATCCTTTGGACCCAGCTTTTACCGGCTTCAGCCCTTTCTTTTTATGGCTAAAAGAAGAGGTGTTCCGGTGGTGGATCACTGCCACGGAGCGGATTTTGACACTTTTTACCTGAATGCTTCTAAGGAAAAGAAACGTCTTGTCAAAAAGGTCTTTTCCCGATTTGATAAGGTGATTGTCCTGTCAACGGAGTGGAGAGAAAGGTTTTCTGGGATTGTTCCTAAAGAACGCCTGGTGGTCATTGGCAATTACTGTAAACCTAAGACTCGGGATCAGGTGGAGAGCTGGCTGGATCAGAGGTTTATGAAGAAACAGGTGGTTTTCCTTGGAGAACTGGGACAGAGAAAAGGCGGTTTTGATTTTGCAGATATTATAAAGAATACGGCTGATGCGCTTCCGGAGGTTCGTTTTGTACTCTGCGGAGACGGGGCAAAAGAGGATGTTGACAGGATCAAGACTGATATAGAGAAAAAGTGCAGTGGAGTCGATGTTTCTTTTCCTGGATGGGTACGTGGGGAAGCAAAGGATATAGTACTGGTGGAGTCGGCGGTGTTCATGCTTCCTTCATATCAGGAAGGACAACCCATGTCCATACTGGACGCCATGGCCTACGGCCTTCCTATAGTATCTACCGAGGTTGGAGGAATCCCGCAGCAGGTGGATGACGGACTGAACGGATACCTTGCAAAGCCTGGAGATGCAAAGACCATAGCACAGGGAATTGTGACTCTTTTGGCGTATAAGGAAGAATATGGCAGAGCCTCAATAGAGAGTCTTAAGAAGGCTACTGAGAAGTATGGATTTGAGGCCCATGCAAAAAAGCTTTCGGAAGTATATGACAGCGTGTTGAATAAGTAATGGCAGTTTGGGGCTGCCAGGGAGGTAAAATGCGTTCTCCTTTTTTGTATTTGAAAAATGTAATTGGAATAGGGCTTAAAAAGATCAGGTTTAGCGGAAGATTTTCTGCCGGAGCTGTGCAGACTTTTGACAGGCTTAAGGTGGAGATCCACGGAAAAGGCTCCGTTAAGATGGGAAACTTCAATCAGAACAGAGGGAATCTGTACCTGGTGGCAGATGGTGGACGGATTGAAATTGGGGACCACTGCTTCTTTAATACCGGATGCTGTGTTACTTCCACTGAGTCTGTCAGGATTGGAAATGGCTGTAAATTCGGTAATAATCTGGTCATAGTAGACCACGATCACAACTTCAGAAAGGAAGGGGATAAGGAATTTATTAGTTCCCCGGTGGTGATCGGAGACGATTGTTGGGTCGGAGCCAACGTAACAATTTTGAGAGGAACTACCATTGGAAAAAACTGCGTCATTGGAGCCGGAAGTGTAGTAAAGGGGCAGGTTTCGGATGGATCCATGGTGATACAGAAACGGTGATATTACGAAACAGTATGTTCGAAATATAAAAACTTTAAAAAAAAGTGAAAATCATGCTTGACATGTTGGGTGGGCTTTGTTAATATAATTCTTGCGCTGCGCGAGATGCACTAAGGACTTGCGCAGGACATAAGCTTTATTCGGAGCGATATCGAAGCGGTCATAACGAGGCGGTCTTGAAAACCGTTTGGCGGC
>CAMVRW010000274.1 GCA_947169985.1 uncultured Butyrivibrio sp.
CAGCCATGCAGCCTGCGCCGTGAATGAATATCCACATCTGCATAAAGAGCTGCTGCGCATCCTTTACGCCAAGGGCTGCAGCCTTGCTTATCTCTTTTACAACGTTCTCATCCTTGCCGTTTACAAGGTCGTACATGCTCTTGCCATTGCTTCCCTGCTGAGAGATGAAAAGGAGTCTGAACAGGTGTGGGTTCTTCTGGGCAAAACCAATGTAAGCCAGTCCCAGATCTACAAAAGGAACCTCATGGCTCTTCTTAAACTCTGAGTAATACTCCTCATAATACTCTGCAGCCTTAGCATAAACATCAAGCTTTAAGGCATCCATGTTCTCATATATACGGAAAATAGGCTGGGTTGAACACCCTGCAGCTGCAGCAAGCTTACGGGATGTGATCTGTTCAAATCCCTCCTTCTTGGTGATCTTAAATGCAGCATTTACTATTTCTTTTTGTGTGATGGTAGCTTTTCTAGACATTGTCTCCTCCCAATGACGCTACAGAAATTTGAATTTTCAGACTTGAATATAGTAGCGTGCGTTATTATTGTACCTAAACAAAATAGCGGTGTCAAAGGGAAATTTAGGTAGTATAATTAGTTGTATGGGTTACAAATGAATACAAAATATTGGGGGTTATTTATGGGAAAGAAAAAAGAAAACTATGGTCTGCTTAATCAGATCCTCTATGGCATGGCCGAATTCTACAGCGGCGGTGCTTTCGTCATCATCAACACCTTTTTCACGGTGTTTCTAACAAAGGCCCTGGGAATGCCTGCTGCCCTTGCAGGAACCATTCCTCTGGTGGGCAAGATCTGGGACGCTATCACAGACCCAATGATGGGTAATATCACAGACAGGACCGTTTCAAAGTTTGGTCCAAAGAGATTCTACATCATGATCGGCGGAATAGTATCAGCGCTGACCTTCATCGTCATGTGGATCACTCTTCCAACCAAGTCCATCGCAGGTCTGTATGTCTTTTACCTGTTCATGTACTGTCTGTTCTCAACAGGCTTCACCATCATCTCGGTTCCTTACAACGGGCTTCTGCCTGACATGATCGATGATTACACTATTAGGGCCAAGTTCTCCAACATCAGAATGATCTGGTCAACTCTTGGTTCCATGGTATGTGGTCTTGTGCCCACCTTCATCATCAAGGACAACCTGGACACAGGAGCTTACATGAGATGCGCTCTGCTCTTTGGTTTCCTGTTCTTCGTAACATCAATGGTCACCTTCGCAGGAACCTGGGAACATCCAAAGGCACCTGTTAAGACAAGCCTTTTAGAGAGCTTCCCTCAGGCAGCCAGCGTATTTAAGAGCCACTCCTTCCGTCTTTTCATCTGCATCTACCTCTTTGGACAGTGCGGAATGGACTTCGTCTCAGGAATGGCTGTATATTACGTTGACGATGTACTGAACGGCTACGGAAACGGCTATTTTACCTACCTTATGGCTGTCATCCTTATTTCACAGCTCCTTGGAATGCTGGTTTGGGGCCCTGTAATGACCAAGACCTCCAAGAAGACCACCATTTTAATCGGTGCACCAATGAGGCTTATTGCAACCTTAGGTCTTTTGTTTATTTCAAAGGAGGGAGCTCCAATAGCACCGATCCTTGTCCTTACAGCCTTTATTGGCTTTGGTAACGCTGCAACACTGACAAGTATCTTTTCAATAATGGCTGATATGGCTGACGTGGATGAGCTTATAACTTCTGTCAGAAGACCCGGCATCGTTTCAGGAATGGCAACCTTTGCACGAAAAATATCATCCGGTACTTCAGCAGCTGTAATCGGCTTCCTGCTGTCAGCTGTTGGCTACGATGAGGTCCTTGCAAACAGCGGTCTTCGCCAGAGCATTGAAACCCAGCACGGAATCGTATATATCTACGTATTTGTTCCTGTTATCCTGATGGCCCTTCTCATCATCTCAGGCATCAAGTTCCCTCTTACAGGAAAAGAGTTTAAGGTAGTTCAGACTGAGATCGCAAGACGCAGAGGTGAGGATTCTTCAAAGATAACACCTGAAGAGATCCAGATCTGTGAAAAGGTTACAGGCCTTAGCTACGACAAGCTCTGGAACATAGATAACACACGTCCCGGAAGGAAAGCATAATGAGTGATATCAAATTTTTAGGTGAAGATGACTTTCTTGAAGTCATGACAACTGAGAACGAAGAATGGAAAAGAAATTTCGTAGCCCAGGGCAGTTTTTCCAACCCTGAGGGGCTTAAGTTCAACTACTACATAGCAACACCCGAGAACCCAAAGGGCGCAGTTGTTATTGTCCACGGAATGGCTGAATTCTTCGGAAAATACAGAGAATACATCTGGTATCTGTTTAAGGCTGGCTACAAGGTGTTCTTCTTAGAGCAAAGGGGCCACGGCTATTCAGAGGGTAAGGCTCCGGAGCACGATGTGATCTACATCGACAACTATTCCACCTACGTAAGTGACTTGGACTGCTTTATTGAGACAGTGGTTAAGCCAAATACCACAGGCCTTGAGCTGTTCCTTATCGCCCACTCCATGGGCGGTTGTATCGGAACTCTCTACCTTGAGTCCCATCCGGATACCTTTAAGGCTGCTATCCTCTCTTCTCCGATGCTTAAGATGAAGAGCGATAACTACAATCCATTGGTCAAGAGTCTGATAGGTCTGTACGCATTGCTCAGTGGCAAGTCCAAAAAACTTGCCCCAAATCAAAAGCACTTCAGCCCCACTCCGAAGTTCGAAGGCTGCAGTGCTCTATCCCGTGCGAGATTCGATTATCAATTTAATCAGCGAATTGCTGATCCGCATTATCAGATGTCTTCTGCCTCCTTTGGCTGGGCAGTTGCCAGCATGAAGGCAACAGATAAAGCCATAAAGGATGCTGATAAACTCAAACTTCCCGTAACAGTCATGACTGCAGGTCAGGATCACCTCATAAGCTCTGAAGGCTACAAGGCCTTTAAGGCCAAGGTTCCTCAGGCAGACATACACCACTACGAGAACTCAAGACACGAGATCTTTAACGCAGATGACGATTCCAGGAAAAGATATTTCGCAGATATTATCAGTACTCTGGATGGCTACCTGGAAAAAACTTCCACCTGAACAATAATTTCTAAACCTTTATGACAGCTCCCCGAGGATCTTTGCTACAACCTCCTCGAAGCTGTCATTTCCTTCTTCTACAACAATATCCGCATACTTCTCATAAAGAACGCTTCTCTCATTGTAGAGGGAAATAAGGGACTGGCCCTCTCTCATAACAACGCCCCTTTGCTTTGCATTTCTAAGGCGCTTTGTAAGGGTATCCATATCTGCCTTAAGGTAAACAACCCTTCCAATGTTCTTATAATGATCCATGGCTTCCTTGCCATAGACTACGCTTCCACCAGTGGCGATCACGGTCTTTTGTGCTTCTATTCCGGCGTTTACCCTGTTCTCAATATCAATGAAGCCTTCAACTCCTTCAGTCTCAATGATCTCTGAGAGCTTCCTTCCCTCCTGCTCCTGGATCACCAGGTCAGCATCAATAAAGTTATAGCCAAGAA
>CAMVRW010000275.1 GCA_947169985.1 uncultured Butyrivibrio sp.
AACTCTCTTAAGGGTCTGTCTTACAGCTCCGGGGCCCTTAACAAGCTCTGCAAAGTAGTCAATGACAAGGTCTGAAAGACCGGCCTCTTCAAGGTCAACACCAAAGATAGTAGCATCCTTGAGAAGAGGAAGTACTGCTGCCTTTAACTTGTCCTTGTCAGTCTCTCCAAGGCTTATACCGGACACGAAGCCCTTAGCTTTCTCAAGAAGTGGATCTGGGCTTGGCTCGAAGGCCTTACCCTCGTCGTTTACAGCCATGAGGTAACGAAGCCATCCGGCGTGAACGAGAGGAATGCACTTAAGGCTCTTTACATCCAGAGAATCTGATGCCAAGTAGGCCTTGATGGTCTCACCAAATCTGATGGGGAGCTTCTGTGAGGTGTCGCAGGCAATACGCTGTGGTGTGTCAGGCATGAACACATTAGGAATCCTGACATTAACTACAGTGTCGATAAACTCCTTTGGTTTGATTACGCCGGGATCTGTAACTACAGGAAGTCCTTCCACGTAGCCGATCTCGTTCACAAGCTTAACAAGCTCTGCATCCTTCATCTCATCAGAGATCTTCTCGTACCCAAGAACGCAGCCGTATACAGCCAGAGCTGTGTGAAGAGGGTTAAGGCAGGTGCAGACCTTCATTCTCTCAACCTTGTCCACAGTCTCTTTATCAGTAAAGATAACGCCAACCTTCTCAAGGGCAGGTCTTCCGTTAGGGAACTTGTCCTCGATAACAAGGTACTCGCTCTCCTCAGCGTTTACAAAAGGTGCAACCCAGGTCTTCATGGAAGTAACCACAGGCTCCAGCTCCTCAACGCCGTCTTTTTTAAGGATCTCATTGACTGAGTCATCGGGTCTTGGAGTGATCTTGTCGATCATTGACCAAGGGAAGCTTACCTTGCTCTCATCATCGATGTATGCAAGGAAACCGGCATCAGCCTTGCCATTCTCAGTCCATTTCCTGGCAAAAGAGCTAATGGCTGCATATAATTTATCTCCGTTATGTGAGCAGTTATCAGTGCTGACCATGGCGATCTTCTTCTGGCCGGCTTTGTATCTTGCATATAATAAAGCTGATACCTTTCCGATATAGCTCTTTGGAGCCTCAGGGCCGTTTTCAAAATCCTCAGCAACAGCAGGAAGAGTCTCACCTGCAGCGTTTACAAGACTATAGCCCTTTTCTGTAATAGTGAAGGTTGCAAGCTGAAGGGAATCTGCTTCAAAGATCTCCTTAAGTCTTCCAAACTCATCAGCCCTTGCAGAATCAAGAATGCAGGACTCGGCAATACTTGAGATCACTGACTTCTCCACGGAACCGTCAGCCTTTAATGTAACAAGAATTGAAAGGTTGTCGTGAGGTCTGTACATCTTTTCAATAATCTCATAGTCAAAGCCCTCAACTACTGTAAGTCCCTTTGTAGCTTCACCCATCTCCAGCATTCTCTGGGACAGGTTTGCCTGGAACGCCCTGAAGATGTTTCCTGCGCCAAAGTGAACCCACTGAGGTGCTGCTACAGTTTCTTTTATCATTTTCTCTCTGTCGTAGGAAGGAACGAAGAAGCCCTTCTCCTTCCAGGTGTTATCTGTATAGACGCTATTTGAATTAAGTTTCATTGTTGTTCTCCCCTATTATGCGAAAGTTCTCTCGTGACTCTTTTCTATTGCTTCCCAAAGTCCGTTGATATATGCTGCGCCAAGGGCTCTGTCGTAAAGGCCGTAACCTGGCATTGCAACCTCACCCCAGATCATTCTTCCGTGGTCAGGGCGGATAGGTCCATCAAAGCCTGTCTCGTACAGTGCTCTTACGATCTCGTACATATCGAAAGTTCCATCTGATGAAAGATGTGCAGCCTCTTCAAAGTTTGTTGGAGATATGAATTTAAGATTTCTTACATGAGCAAAGTGGATCCTGCCTTCAAGTGCTCTGATCATATGAGGAAGATCGTTCTCAAGACTTGTTCCGTAGGAACCGGAGCAGAAGGTAACACCGTTATGAACGTCATCCACTGCCTTCATAAGCTTTAAGATATTCTTTTCATTGTTGATGATCCTTGGAAGTCCAAATACAGACCAAGCAGGATCATCAGGATGGATAGCCATCTTGATGTCATATTTATTACATACGGGCATGATTGCCTTAAGGAAGTAAACAATGTTCTCAAAGAGCTTGTCCTCGTCAACATCCTTATATATCTCAAAAAGCTCTTTTACATGAGCCATTCTCTCAGGCTCCCAGCCTGGCATTACAGTACCGTTCATCTCACCTGAGATTGATTCAAACATCTTCGCAGGATCTATTGCATCAATAGCTTCCTGAGTGTAAGCAAGAACTGTTGAACCGTCCTCTCTCTTCCTTGCCAGCTCTGATCTTGTCCAGTCAAAGACAGGCATGAAGTTGTAGCATACCATGTGGATGTCTTCCTTACCAAGATTCTCAAGAGTGTCAATGTAGTTCTGAATGTGCTCGTCTCTATCCTTTGTGGCAGCCTTAATTGCATCAGATACGTTAACTGACTCGATACCTGCAATATGCATTTTCTCAGCAGCTACATCTGCCTTAAGGGCCTTGATCTCCTCCTGTGTCCAGAGTTCTCCTGCCTGCTTGTTGTAAAGAGTTGTGATAACTCCTGTAACCCCGGGGATCTGTCTGATCTGCCAAAGCTTAACTGTGTCGTACTCTTTGCCGTACCAGCGAAGTGTCATTTCCATAAAAAATCATCCTCCATTTTCGTAAGCGAATTTCAATCACTGAATATACCTTACTTTTTTGGAGGATGATTTTGAATAGAATATTTTGTTGCTTACATTGCAAAAGTTGCTGTCAAATTATTTTACTACAATGTTCACGATACGTCCCGGAACATAGATCTCTTTTACAATGGTCTTGCCCTCAAGCTTATCTGCAATAAGCTCTTTTCCCTTAGCGATAACTTCGTCCTTAGGATCTTCCTTACCGATATAGAGCTTGTCTTTTACCTTACCATTGATCTGAACTGCGATCTCAATTGTATCCTCTATGCACTTTGACTCATCATAGGTAGGCCATGACTCAAATGCGATAGTGTTATCGTGACCAAGGAGCTGCCAGATTTCTTCGCCAATGTGTGGGCAGATGCAGGAAAGCATCTTGATGAAGCCCTCTGCGTACTCTCGTGGACAGCTGCCCTCTTTGTATACTGCATTTACGAAGATCATCATCTGAGCGATGGCTGTGTTAAAGGCCAGTGCCTCGAAGTCTCCTGTAACCTTCTTAACAGTCTGGTGGTAAACCTTCTCAAGATTTCCATTGTTGTCATCTGTAATATTTGCAGGCTCTGTGAAGAAGGTGTAAACCCTGTTGATGAACTTTCTTGCACCTGTAACAGCTGTTGAGTTCCAAGGCTTTGACACTTCAAGAGGTCCCATGAACATCTCATAGAGACGAAGTGTATCTGCACCATACTCACGAACGATATCACTTGGGTTAACAACGAATTCAGGGAAACGCTTACCCATCTTGATGCCGTTCTCACCAAGGATCATGCCCTGGT
>CAMVRW010000276.1 GCA_947169985.1 uncultured Butyrivibrio sp.
GGTGATACAGCAACTGCAGCAACACCTGGAACAACTATCACTGATGATCCTTCTGCTAAGGCAGCAACACCTGGAACAACCATCACTGACGATCCTACAGCAAAGGCAGCAGCTCCTGTAGTTGAGGAACAGCCTTTCACATGGAACTGGTTATGGCTCATCCTTGCAGCAATCGCAGGCGTTTCAGTTGAGGAGTACGTAAGACGTAAGAACGCTAAGGAAAAAGCAGCTAAAAACAATAACAACGACACGAACACAACAAAATAATTTCTATTGTTTAACCTCTCAATAAACATAGAGATAAAAAGGGACGATCCAATTTGGATTCGTCCCTTTGTTGTGCTAAAAGCTCTTATTATTGTAAATTCGTATTCAGTTACCCTGCATATGTAAGGCCTTCGAAGATATCGTCCACGTTCTGGCCTTCGATCTGGGCAGGATGATCAGTCTTGGTGTAGTTGAGCCTTATAAGTCTGCCGTCATCCAGCTGACAGTCTACGAACTGAGAATTGTCGGTTCTTATAGGCTTGATGCCTGTTCCTACCGGAAGAGTCTCTTTTGACTGCTCATTTCCGTCGTTATCGATAATTGGCACCGTTAGCTCTTTTGCCAGCTTGATCTCATCTGAAATCCAGGCGATGGTGTATATATTGTCAGCCATCTTGGGCATTCCGTCTGCGCCAACCTGGTATCTGGTGTAGCAGGTGAAGGTGCCGAGGATGTCTGAAACCTTGCCAAAATACATGTTGTCAGGATCTGTCAGAACGATCTCTCCTGCAAGATCTGTGGATGAATCTACATATACATAGTGGAAGCTGTCCTGGCCAACCAGCTTAATGTCATCGTCCGTGATATCGAAGACCAGAAGCTCAGTGTAATCGTTAAAGGACAGGATGCTCACATAGATGTACTCACGGCCATCGGCGGTCACAACACGGTAAGGGTTAAGAACGTTGTAGTTGCTGTTGAAATCAAAGTAAACATCAGCAGTTGCGGACTTATCCATATCCTTAAGGGTCAGGGACTTGCAGTAGAAATAACCCTCTTCAACAGTGTCTTCCTCCTCCTTCTCGTAAACGAAGTGGAGAGGAGAGGTGTCATCATCCCATTCCTTTGAGTAGGTGGGAAGATTCGCTGCGGAAATATAGCCTTTGGAACTGTCCGGGAAGTATTCCTCGTTGATGGCACCGGAGAGCTCGTTATAGCCGATCAGCACGTCTTTATCGCCATTGGAATAAGGTCCGATCTCGTAAGGCCCAAAGTAAAAATGTACGCCATCCTGGGCCAGGTACCAGGTGTAGCCGTATTCGAAATTGTCAGAGTCAGAGCTTGCTGTATCGGGATTGAACTTGTAGTGGGAAAGAGTGTCCTCCAGATCCCAGAACTGATCAGTGTCTTCGGCGTTGTCCTGGAGTTTGGTCATAAGGACAGTATTAAGCTCTTCCTCAGAAAGGTTCAGGACCTGATCAAGGGTGATCACTTGGCCTGTAGCAACGTCATAGGTCGTACCACTCATGCCGTACATTCCGTGGGCGCCGCCCTCAAAGGATGAACCATAATCGCATATACACACGACCTTGTCGTCCGCACGGGAGATCGAAGCGGTATTACTGCTTGTGTATGGCCCGGCAAAGAAATACTCGTTCTCGATAGCGTCTTCCAGATCGGTCTTGGCGTTCTGTGCTGTAGTTTTGGCGTCGTTTTCTGCGCCCTGTAAAAAGTCTGAGGCAGTTTCTTTTAGTGCCTTATAAAGAGCTGGATAAGCATCTTCGCACTGGTCTGAAAGCATTATGGCTTCGGACTTTCCTTCGAAAAGAGGCTTATTCTCGAGAGGGTGGCCATCCTTGTCCTCGGTGTAGGTGCCGTCGTAAACCTCGTGATAATACTTAGTCACTTCCTTAAATATTAAGGGGCTTTCCTGGGCAGCTGGCTCCGCTGTGGCCTGGGCGCCGTCCTGGGCCTGAGCCTCAGTTGTGGCGCTGAAATTGCCGTCATCTGTCTTGGTCTCATCCTGAACAGCTTCTTCTACTTCCTTGGGAAGGCTTCCCGGGAGGCTGCAGCCTGTAAGTGCTATAGCCAGAGCACCTGCCAGGATCAAATTTCTTTTCTTCATAATAATATGTCTCCTCATCATAATCGTTCCATTATCATCGCACAATGTTACACTGATAATTTTATCATATTTAAGATAATAATATGACGCGACATGATATAATATACGAGTGAGGATAGTAGGAACGTTGATCTGACATCCAAGGAGGTCATATATGCTTAAAAAGATTTCTTCACTTGTATTAGCTGTGATAATGGTTATGGCTTGTTTTTATCCCTTCAGCGTCAAGGCTTATGCAGCAAGAGTGCTTCCTTTTACCAGTTCTTTGGATTATTCAAAGGCAGAGAACTGGCTATATGATGGGGTATACCCTGAAAACGCAGTGGATGTCTTTATAGTGGCACCTTCCGTTGATACTCTGAGTGAGACCAATTCTGCTATTACACCTAAATATAAGACAAGGTTCAGAAATGCCATGAATCAGCAGCAGGCAATTTACGCAAAGACAGCCAGAATCTATGCGCCATATTACAGGCAGGCTGCGCTGAATGCCTATAAGCTGCCGGATTCACCTGAAAAGGAACAGATATTTGCCAATGCCTACACGGATATTTCTGCAGCTTTTAAGTATTATCTTGAGCACAAGAACAATGGTCGGCCCCTGATCCTTGCGGGATTTTCTCAGGGCGCGGACATGTGCTACAGGCTCTTGGAGGAGTACTACGGCGGAAGTTACGAAGGCGCGTCGGAACTCAGGAATAATCTGATCGCTGTTTATGCCATAGGATGGGGCCTGACCCAGGAAATGATAGATAAGTATCCTCAGATCGTGCCTGCCAAGGGCGAGACAGATACCGGTGTGGTTGTCAGCTATGAGTGTGAGGATGGAAATGTTTCCGGCTCCATCAGTATCCCTGCAGGGAAAAGAGCTATCTCCATCAATCCACTGAACTGGCGAACAGATTCAGTTGTTGCGGACAAATCCTTGAACAAGGGGACAGTTACCCAGGACAGCGTAACCGGTGCTATAACCTCAGTCGAAGTAGGAAAGTACGGAGCATACATTGATCCAAAACGTGGATCCTTGATAGTTACTGGAATTGATACCAATGAGTACCCGTATCTCCTGGATATCTTTTCCGAAGGATGCCTCCACCTGTATGACAATTTCCTGTTCTTTGTAAATCTCCAGGAAAATGTCCAGAAGAGAACAGAGAGCTTTTTGCAGAAAAGAGCTGCTTCAAATGCAGCATAAATCGGGGATTTGAAAAAAATTTAAAATTTCTAAAAAAAGTACTTGCATTATTTTGGATTATGAAGTAATATAAACAAGTCGCCGCGATGCGGACGACTTAAATGCCTCGTTGGTCAAGCGGTTAAGACGCTGCCCTCTCACGGCAGAATCAGCGGTTCGATTCCGCTACGAGGTACTGACTTGAGCAGAGCACTTGGTGAGGTTCTTTC